>CAXHAW010000409.1:0-1936 GCA_964014525.1 uncultured bacterium | reverse complement strand
TTCTCGCCCTGTTCCTGTCACTGCATTCCTTCAGTCAGGACGTCATCAATGACACGTTCAGCATGGAGCCTGGATACGCCAACATGGTGTTCTACAACATGTCTGACGGAGTGGTCGGCACCGCGCCTTTGGCCAACTGGCATATCGCATTTGACGTGGCACCCATGGGCAGCTCCATCCGCATCAATGGCGGCATGGGCGTCGGCCTCCATGAATATGGTGATGCAGACTCTTGGGACAATGTCGACGTTTCAACCTGGACGCCTGAGTCTCCGCTTTACAACGACCAAACCTCTTGGGCCTCAGGTGCCTTTAACCAAAACGGCGATGGCGGTTTTGATCTGGGCTGGGGAGACTACAATGTGGTCACGCACGTGGTCACTGGAGACAAGGTTTACCTCCTACAGAATTTAGATGGCGACTGGTTCAAGGTCCAACCTCAATCCCTCGCATCAGGCGTCTACACATTGCGGAGCGCCCCAGTTGATGGAGGAGACGAGACCGTCGTGACGGTAAACAAGGACGATTACGAAGGCAAGAACTTCGCATACTACACCTTGGGTGCCGCTGCTGCTGAAGACCTTGAGCCGAACGAAGCTTGGGACTTCATGTTTACCCGATACATGGAAGACCTCGGGGACAATTACTACTACGGCGTGGCAGGCGCCCTCATGTCTCGCGGCACTTCAGTCCAACAATTGGATGGGCTCGGAGATCCTTTTGCGGATGGCGAAGCTGATCCCGACGCATTCGTGACCACCACAAACGAAGTGGGCCACGACTGGAAGGAATATCAGTTCGGCGCTGGATACACACTCGCAGATGACCGTTGCTATATCGTCAACAGTGTTTCAGGAGAACAATGGCGCATGGTCTTCACCGGTTTTGGTGGCACCACAGATGGCGTTGTGGAATTGGGCAAGGTCCTCGAAACGGCTGCCCCCTCTTCTGTGTTTGAAAACACAAACGAAACAGCCAAACTTTACCCCAACCCGGCAATCGCAGGTCAACCCATCCAGTTCGAATGGCAAGGTGTAGATCAGATGACCATCCAGATTGTCGACGCCATGGGCAGAACAATTCAGACCCTGCAGTCCCCTTCCTTCCGCACCACACTTTCTACTGGCCTTCCTTCAGGATGGTACCGCGTGGTCACCTCCTCTGAACAAGATCGCCACTCCCACACGCTGATTGTACACTGATGAAGAAAGCCCAAGCCAGACAACAATTCAGGCTTTGTTTCTGCCCGCCTCTTGTGTTGGCCATGCTCATGTTTTGCCCGGTTCTTTCCGGGCAAAACGCTTCTGAGCTGAATCCACGGGAAAAGGACACGCTCAATGTGATCCTGATCTCAGAAGCCGTCATCACGGGAGAAATCAGGGAAACAAGCGTCGCTGAAGCACTGCGTCCCGTTCGGGTTTTGGGAGAGGAGAAAATCAACAACCAATCCGGCGCTGTTGACGTTCGCGACCTGCTGAGGAACGAGTTGAACCTGCGGACAACGGAGGATGCCGTTCTGGGAAGCGGCCTTCAAATACAAGGCCTAGGCGGGGAGAACGTCAAGATTCTGATTGACGGTGTGCCGGTCATCGGTCGGATGAATGGACAGATCGACCTGTCCCAACTTCCCCTTTGCAACGTGGACCAAATCGAGTTGATCGAAGGTCCGATGTCCGTTGCGTATGGTTCCAATGCGCTGGCGGGGACGCTGAACCTCATCACAAAACAATCCAAGGCCAACAGCGCATCCGTCGAAGCGGACATTCGGTATGAGTCTGTCGGACGGTATGCACAGATTTTGCGCTTGGACAAGGGTTGGGGTGAAAACAGCATCATGGCGTCATTCCAACGCATCTATTTTGATGGCTGGAGTCCAACAGACGCCACATTCGATTGGATTGAAGACTTCGATGCCGACGAAGGCCGGGTGGCCCAA
>CAXHAW010000408.1:0-1944 GCA_964014525.1 uncultured bacterium | reverse complement strand
CCCACTGCAATAGAAAAATCATGCTCAGCACGTGCGATTCCCTTCAAAATCGCAGCGTGCATGGCATCCGGGCTCAATCCTGGGTGAGCATCGCAAAGGAAGCTAGGTGCATACCTCAACTCAAGAATGCGCACGCCGTTGGCCGCCATGTCCTCACAGCACTCATACGTCATGCGCTCAATGATCTCCGGTGAGTCCAGCAAATCTCGGTGCCCCAAAAAGATGTTGAGCAACGTCGGCAGATCGCCTACGGGCTCAGTAATCAAGAATTCCCTCCGAAATTCATTCTCTCCACGCCACTTGCCCTTGGCCTTGAGCAGTTCCCTCAACAGCGATCTCCGGGCGGTCAGCTCAAGGTGGCAATGAAGCTCCACCTTGGGAAGGGCTCGAAGGGCGTCGTCTGTCATATCAATTACAAAGGTAACCGTCGACGTTGCGCTGTTCATTTCCGACTCGCCAACCACGCAGAACGAAAGCAGGACGGCTCATCTTGGCAGTCATGATTGGAATCGGAGCACGTATAGCCCACCCTAAGTATGGTGAAGGCGCGATTTTCGCAGAGTCTGGCGCAGCCTGGCGCATCTTTTTTCAGGAGCACGGCGAGAAGGAACTGACCAAAACCTACGAATCCTACGAGGTCATAGAGCCCGCTCCAGCAGAGGCGGGGACAGAAATCGAGCTCGAAGATGTCATCACTGCAGTAGAAAACGTCTTTGACCAGTATCTAGAATCTCCTGAACCCATAGACCTCGGAGAAAAGTGGGCCGGAGGATCCATGGTACTGAAGCCAGGGGATGAGGATCTGAAGTCCAAGGAAATTCCGGTTGAGACCTTCTTCCACAAGATTGTCATGCTCAGGGACCGCCTTCGCGTGCTCGAGCAGAACATCAACAGCCACAACAAACTCTCGGACGAAGACAAGGTGAATCTCCAACAATACATCACCCGCTGTTACGGCTCCTTGACCACGTTCAACGTGCTATTTGACCGAAAGGAGGACTGGTTCAAGGGAGAAACGAAATCATGACACCAGAAACTGCATTCCAAATTGCCAATGGTGCTGCCCCCATCGCATGGATGGCAATGATACTGGCACCAAAGTCCCAATTGGTGCAACGTTTCATCTTCAGCGGGGCATTCGTCGGCATCCTCGCTTCCGCATATGCCATGGTCATTGTGACCCAATTCAATGTCGACGGTGCCGACTTCACATCACTACAAGGTGTCACGGCACTCCTCAACGACCCATGGGCCATGACTGCAGGTTGGATTCACTATCTGGCATTTGATCTGCTGGCCGGGATCATCATCACCAAAAAAGGCTTGGCCCTGAAAATCCACAGGCTCGCCTTGTTGCCATGTCAACTGGGATGTTTTATGCTCGGCCCCATCGGTGTCCTTTTGTTTGTGGTCGTGGCCAAAGCGAAAGGAAGCACATGGAGCCAGATTGCGCTCCATTGAATTTATTGATTACCTGACCACAGTCAGCGTACCCTGAAAGCTTTCAGGGTATCTGCCGTGCGTCCATCGGACAGAGACATCCCAAGCGTACACGCCATCCCGCACAAAATGCTCACCGGCTCCCCGTTGGTCTTGCCCTACCCAATATTCTTCTGGATTCACAGACGAGAACACCACCTCACCCCAGCGATTGTAAACCTGAAAGCGATAGTCATTAGCACCAAATGCTTGGCCCAGCGGCCTGAATCCATCATTGACCCCATCGTTGTTGGGTGAGAATGCATTGGGCACAAACAGACGAAGGTCCATCTCAGTGAAATGGGCAACCACCTGAACTACACCGTCTGCGGGCAGCACGACACCCAACTCTTGGGTTTGGACACCCACAACGTCCTCGGCTCCCACAACCTCCCAGCGATCAAACATCCAATCCGCTGATGGCTTTGCAAGGAAGGCCTCCTGTCTCTTATACACATCTGACGC
>CAXHAW010000407.1:0-1950 GCA_964014525.1 uncultured bacterium | reverse complement strand
GGCCAACCCGCTCAGTCGCATTCGCATTGACCCAAAGCGGCCTCCAACTCCACCTTCCTCACCGTCGTTGTGGAATCGGTCAGCACATATTCTGCTGATCTCGAGTCCCCCTCGATGCGATAAAATTTCCCGGTGCCCTCTTCATTGCGAACATCACTTCGGCTATAGCGGATTCTTCCGTCTTCGAGGAGCGACCGCAAGTCGGCCATGGTCAGCGCCCCACACTGCATGAGACAGCGGGTTCTCTCGTCCCCAACCAAACCGGGCTCTCCCAAGAACCGACGCACCTGCTCATTGGGCAACCACTGGCTGCAAGATCTGCTTCCAAAGAAAAACAGGGCAAGGAGGGTTCCCATGAACAAGCCCATCATATAACGCCACAACCGCTGAGTAAAGGTCATGGTGCAAAGATGGGTGCGCCGACATCGTAACTTCCCCATTCCATGCTCAGAACGCAAGGATTGAGATACCACTATGACAACGGTGGGCCGGAACTGGCCTTCCCGGACCTCGAAGTGGACCGCGGAAAGGAACTGCTCCTTCTTGGGGCCTCAGGCACGGGCAAAACAACCTTGCTGCATCTGGTGGCCGGCATGCGCACCCCAAACTCCGGTTTCGTGACCCTCAATGGAACGGCCTTCAGCGCGCTCTCAACTGCCCAGCGTGACTTGGCCAGAGGCAGGCACATGGGCATCGTCTTTCAAACCACACACTTTGTTCAAAGCCTCACTGTATCCGAAAATTTGTCCTTGGCACGGACGCTGGCGGGGCGCGCTCCAGATGAGCAGAGAATCAAAAGCCTCTTAACCGGTCTGGGGCTCAAACATAAACTCGACGCCAGGGTCAATGCCCTCTCCGTTGGAGAGCAGCAGCGGGTTTCCATCGCACGCGCTGTGGTCCATGAACCCGGCATCATTCTGGCCGACGAGCCAACGAGCGCACTAGACGACAGCAACACTGATGCAGTCCTGGACTTGCTCCGAACCCAAGCACATGATGCTGGTGCCGCGCTGCTCATCGTCACGCATGACCAGCGCCTGAAGGACCGAATGGCCGACCGAGTGGAATTGAAAACCCCCGCGTCATGAAATCCGCCCGTTTGGCCCGCCGAAACGTTCTCGACAGACCGCTAGAAAGCGGCCTGAGCATCCTGCTTCTTGCCTTCGGGGTCGGCATCATCAGCCTCATGCTGCTCATGCAACGCAGCATCAATGACGACTTGGATCGGAACATCAAGGACATCGACCTGGTGCTCGGCGCCAAGGGCAGCCCCCTCCAACTCATTCTGGCCAACGTCTACCATGTCGATGTTCCAACCGGCAACATCCCGCTCGCCGAAGCGAAAAAGGTGATGCGCCACCCGTATATCTCAGAGGCCATTCCACTCGCCTATGGAGACAACTACGCGCTCTTCCGCATCGTTGGAACGGAGCCAAGCTATCCGCAGCACTATGAAGCCCAAGTCAAAAAGGGCCGCCAATTCGAGAACGCCTTCGAAGTGACGATTGGATCCGAAGTGGCCAGCAGCACAGGACTGGATGTAGGCGACACCTTCTACAGTGCACATGGGCTCACAGACGGTACTGACGTGCACAGAGACAAGGCCTACACAGTCGTCGGCATTTTCGGTTCCACAGGCGCAGTCATAGACCAACTGCTGCTGACACCGATTGAATCCATCTGGGGCGTTCATGAAGACGTCGAGGACGCCGACGAAGAAATCACAGCAGTCTTGCTCAAGAAAAAGAACCCCCTTGCCATCCTCACGTTGCCCAACCTCCTCCGAGATACCCCAATGCAAGTGGCGCTTCCAGCCATCGAAATGAACCGGCTGACCCAACAATTCGGCATCGGACTTGACACCCTTCGTGCGGTGGCCATGCTGATTATGGGCCTTTCATTTGTCAGTGTCTTCATCGCCCTGTTCGCCAGCCTCCGGGACCGACGATA
>CAXHAW010000406.1:0-1963 GCA_964014525.1 uncultured bacterium | reverse complement strand
TCTACACAGGTAGGATCGTCGGCAGCGTCAGATGTGTATAAGAGACAGTACACTATCTGGTCCGTGATGTGAAACCCTCCGCAACCATCCCAACCCTCGAGCCGAGTATCCGGACTAAGCTGAACCATTCCAAAAGGAACCGTCGCCCCCGGGTAGGTGTGACCATGTCCGCCCGTCCCGATAAACGGGTCGACAGATTCGCACAATGGCTGATCTGAAAAAGAACAGCCTGAAAGCAAAAAGAGCGCAGATGTCACAAGGGAAAACACCAGGCGATACGAAGAAGGCAGAATCATAATCAGAGTCGATTTTTCTGAAGTTCAGGAACAGGAAGGCCAGACGGAACCGCAAGTTCAGTTGGCGTCTTGCACACCAAGCATTTCATGCGGTCATGAAAACCATAATGTTGAATCGACGGTGTCGGGGGAAAAAGAATACTGTCCAAGGAGAGCCTCTCAGTCGGAGAGAGAAATCCAGCCAAAAAGGAATTCCGTTCGTCTCGAATCGACCCAATCTCCTTTCTGAGTCCGCCTACACGAACCAACACATCTGCCTCATCCACACCGCTTCTTTCCACTGAGTCAATGCGCTGTCTGAGCTCATTCATGCGAACAGCAGCAGATTCAAAAGCTCCAATCCACAGGGGTTCCGTAACAGGGAGCACCTGAAAACGCCCCAACAACGCCTCCAACATCCGAGATTCTGTTGAAGACAAGGCAGAGGCATGAGGCTGAGCCAAAACACCCATCGAAGACCCAATCAGACACAAGGCAAGGAAGGACCACCCCGGCCTCGGTCGAGCCAATGCCCGAATGGTGTCCAACAGAAATCTTTCCCGCATTTCAGACGCAAATTACCGCGAAGGCTCGAGGTCCGAAGACAACAACCACAACACCGCCCTGTTCCATTCATCGCCTCCAGCCTGACACCCCGCACCCGAGGGCAAGCGAAAAGGACCTGAAGCGGAGGCACCCAAACGGGTTTGACGCGTTGGAAGCAGAACCTCAAGGCCTGAACCTGGCAGAAAAAAAGACAGCGGATTGCCCGAACACCCACCGTACTGACCCAATGGAGCGCAACCAAATACCGATGCCCGACCTGACGTTTCCAACGACTGGGCAAGAAGGAGGGAAGCACTAAAACTCAAACCATCAAGCAACACCGCCACAGGTTTCCTCAAGGGCCGCCTTACCCGGACCAGAGGCATCGGTGGAACCGACTCAAAGTCCGCGTCACTGGCCCATTCTTTCTCCTGCTCTGGCTCCCATTCCGCCATCGGCACAAAGGCCCCCAACACTGCGTGACGGCGTGTGCGGTAGCCCCCCAAATTCCCCCGCAAATCCAACATCACCGGCTTGCCCAAACGACGCAATTGACGGAAACATCGCCGAAATGACTTGCGATAGGCCCGTTCAGTACCTCCGCCAAGGGTCACAATCCGCCAACGAACAAAAGCCCCATGATCGACAACCTCCATGGAAGATCCAGCGGCATGCAGAGAATCCACAACTGACTGTTTTACAAAAACATCGGCCCTCATTCGGTCCTCAACAGACCCCCTCTCTGCAAGAACGGAAACCCAAGACCAAGTCCGCATGAGCCAAGCAGCCCTTCCAGAAGGGGACACCCCCATCCCCGGGCCAAAACGAGACCACAGGCCTGTCGGGTCGACCAATGCAATCGGTTGAGGGGGAAGAGCGCCTGAACGAAACTGCGTCAGGCGATCAAATGGAATCCGCATGTGCGGATCGTTTGCCGAACGCAACCAGCTGTGCAAGGCCAAAGCCCAATCCAAGCGATCCAATGGACCACTGGCCAACATCGCCTCGAGCAGATCATCCCGCGATGCCAGACCACCCGACCTAAAAACGGGGGTGGTCATCCGAGAACCGAGCAAAGAATCGAGAAAAGCCACATCCATCCGACGAGACAGACCGTCAACAAGCTCACCTGACTGTGCCGA
>CAXHAW010000405.1:0-1963 GCA_964014525.1 uncultured bacterium | reverse complement strand
CGCACGAATTGAGCGGAGGTGAGCGACAACGGTTGGCCATTGCCCGCGCCTTGCTCAATGCGCCCGACCTCATTCTTGCCGACGAGCCCACAGGCAACCTCGATCCGCAAACCGCTGAAGGGATTCTTCAACTGCTTCACGATTTGGCCGCAGAAGGTCGCTGCGTTCTGATGGCGACGCACAACCACGACATTCTGCGACGCAGACCGGGGCGCATCCTTCAATGTGACCAGGGCAAACTGATGGAAATCGACGCCCCTCCCATCCTCGCCTGATGGAACAGGCACAGCCCATTCTCTCTCTGGCCATCCCCGTTCGCAACAGAGAAGACAGCCAAGCACTGCAAGCCACGCTAGACTCCATCTCTCAGCTCAATGGCCACCAGCCGATAGAAGTCCGCATCCAAGTGGGGCAAGATGTTGAGGCCTCATTTGACTCGGCCTTGATCAAGCACCCATGTGCTCCGATTTGGCGATTCGAAAAAGACACAGGAATCTACTCTGCAATGAACGCGATGTGCAAAGCAGCGCGTGGTTCTCGCATCTTGTTTCTTGGGGCCGGAGATTGCCTTCTCCCCGGATTGGCCAGTGCCATCCAACGCTGGTCAGAAGCCCCTGTTCCCAGCCGCCTGGAGTTGGGCGGTGTCTGTCTCCCCAATCCAGAATCAAGGGTTCCAGACCATTACCCCGCACGCTGGGACCGATCCCTGCTGTGGCGAAACACCACCCACCATCAAGGCATTGCCTATCCGCGTCAGGTGCTCCTCGACTTGGGTGGGTTTCCAGAAGAGCACCCCATACTGGCAGACTACGCCATCAATTTGAGGATGTGGAGCCAGGGAATTCCCGCCCATTGGAAAACCGATGAAAATTGGGTCTCTGCTTCCGCCGGGGGCGTCTCCCGCCAATTCACAAAGGCCCTCTATGCCGAAGAACTCGCAATGAAACGCCAAGAACTCAAGCCAGGACCCACGCGGTGGACCCAGCCGCTGTGGATTGGGTTGAAGTCCATCTGGAAGCGCGCCGTCTAAGAAGGCCGATGGATCGCCCTCAATAGGGCCTCCTCTTGGGCTCCCCAATGGTGTCGGCTGGCCACATCCGCGAGGTGATCCGCTTCAGGGGGAGCGTCCAAAACAACCAAGACAGCGTCTGCAATGTGACGCGCAATGGATGCGTCGTCTTCGCCTCCCAAGGCCACTTCGCCCGTTCCATTCTCCTTGACGAACCGACCCGCAACAGGCAAATCAGAGCAGACCACCGGCAGCCCCGCGTGCAAAAAGTCGAAGAGCTTGTTGGGCAAACTGAACCGAAAGTTGTCGACTGTGGGACGATCCAATGACAGACCGATGTCGGCCGCAGCGGTGCACCGCCGAAGGGTGTCATAGGGCATGCGTTCGTGCACATGCAACCTGTCTGCAACCCCAAGGGTCGCCGCCAACGAAGCAGCTTCAGCGTGTTCTGGTCCCGCACCAATGAGGGCCAAGTGAACATCCTGGAGGTGGGGCATCGATCGAACCGCATCGAGCGCCCCGCGATCCCTGTCCATAAAGGCACCCTGCATCAACAGCACCGTCTGGCCAACTGGCCAGCCAAGTTCTTCTCTTGGCATCGGGGCCGCTGGAGACATCCGCTCAGGGACATTGGACACCACCTCCACCTTTAATCCCTTCTGTCTGTATGCCCAAGCAATCGCATCATTGACTGTAATCATGCTGTCAATCCCAGCGAAACATAGCCGCTCCCACATCTTCCACACCCCCTTTCGGAATGGCTTGCCTTTGAGCCCCTCTGCCTCCGTGAACCACTCGTGACTGTCGTAGGCAATGGACCATCCAAAACGACGCGATGCCCAAACCGCTGGACCCAGTGTATCTAGGTCATTGGCCCACACCGCCGTCACCCCCCCTTCCCGGGACAGCGACTTCAATGTCCGCCACATCCTGAGTTGAAGCACCAAGTCAAAC
>CAXHAW010000404.1:0-1964 GCA_964014525.1 uncultured bacterium | reverse complement strand
AAAATCGCGCTGGAATGTCATGTTGAGCTCTCCAGAATGTATACGAGGTGGGATACAGGGGTATACAGCCTCAATTAAGTCAAAGTCAAGGTCTGGCGTGACATCACAAGCCGTTTCGCTGTTCCACGTTTCTCCCAAATCCGTGGAGTGGACCACATAGCAGTGGCGGTAATTCTGAATTCCAGTCGAGAAATTCTCCATCAGAGCGCTGTACGCCACCACGATGGTGTTGGACTCCACCACCTGGGCAGCCGAAGGCTGAGAACTGATGCCCACAAAGTATCCTGCAATCTCATCTTCGTAATCCAATGTGCCGCTTTCGTCGATGTCATAGGCATAGGCAATGGTGACAGAAGTATCGGGGCCCATGTCATTGCGCCAGTATTCCAATCCATTGGTGAAGGGATAGTAGCTGCTGGTCGCGTCAGTCGTGTCGGAGTCCGCATAGAACATGCGACCGAAGAAAACGTGCACTCCACCTGCCTCGTCGACAAGCACATCACCTGCGCGGTCCGCATTGAAGAACATGGCATTTCCTGTGGCATCGACATCATCCGCAATTGTGGTGTCGAGCAAGGCGCCTGAATCCAGGACGTAGTTGTCTACCGGGAAGTCGACAATGGTCTCATATGTCCAGGTCTCTCCATTGTCCTCGGACATCATGACAAACGTGTCGTAGAAGCCATTGAATACGGCAAAGGCAACCGTCTCTCCCTCAGCATGCATCGCATAGGAGTCTGCAACGAACCCCCCCGCGAAAGCGGAGGTATCGAGCTCAGCAAAAGTCTGGATGTCCCAGTTGGCACCGCCATCTGTGGACCGCATGTAAATCAAAGCACCATCTTGACCGTTGTACAACACGCCTCCATTCCCCTCTGGCGCAGAGATACAGATGGCGTGAATGGAGTTCCCATCCGCCCCACCGGCCACTGCGCGAGGCCAAAGGTGCCAGATGTCGTTGCCTGTCTCATCCGCCAATGCGGGGAGCGTGGTGGTGGTCCACGCACCAGCTCCGACAGCGTCGCGGGTCGCAAAAACGAGACCGCCCGTGCTTCCATGGCTCAGTGCAAATTCTGAACCGTTGGCCAAATGTCCGAGGGAAGGCCAGCCAATGCGGACATCCTCAATGCGGTCATAAGGCACCTCTCCCCAATCCATCTCGGCACCAGCATCTTTAAAGTTGTATCCGGTTCCCCGATCGCTGAAAGGAGACGTCTCCAAGGATTGAATCCAACCCGCACTAACCCCGTCGCTGGAGCTAAACACCCGATCGTCTACAGCATAATTGGATTGAAGGTCGTATTGAGTAAGACCAATGACCTGACGTTGGATCACCAACTCGCGAGATTGGAGGTGGTCGATGTCGCCCAAGTGTTGTCCTGTAAGCGGCTGATAGGGAATGACCTCCTCTCCAGTCATGTCGACTGTCGGCAGCGGGGCTGCGACCTTTTGGACGTTGGAGAGCGGAACGAATTGGGCCTGTGCGGCCAAGGAGGTCACCATCAGGGCAACCAAAGGAAGAATCGCGTATCGCATTGTGGTTCAGGTTGTCGGACCAGGTCTGTCCGTGAGCCGGGAAGTTAATGCACCTCGGGCAACCGAGCCACCACGGTGCTGCGCGCCACCACACGGTCCCCAGGCTTCACCAAAATATCCGCATCCAGCGGCAGGTAGAGGTCGATTCGCGAACCAAACAAAATAAACCCGCACTCCTGGCCATGTTGTATCTCCTCCCCTTCGTTGACGTACCATCTGATTCGCCTCGCCACAGCACCGGCAATCTGCCTCCAGACCACAAGGCCAGCTGGCGTCCGCTGAGCAAAGGTCGTCCGCTCATTCAAGGTAGACGACTTCGGATGCCAAGCCACGAGATATTGACCAGGATGGTAGCGGAACGTCTCGAGTAAGCCCCCAATGGGTGACCATTGGGCATGGACATCGAAAATGCTGAGGAAGACACAGAC
>CAXHAW010000403.1:0-1972 GCA_964014525.1 uncultured bacterium | reverse complement strand
CCATTGTCCTCGAGAAAGTCAGTCAAGGCGGCCGTGTCCAAGGCTGCGAACGCCTTCGCCTTCATGTTCCTGAAGTCTTTGGCTTCCAGCCGGTCTTCCTTCTCTTCACCCTCCTCTTCTGGCTTTTCGTTTTGGTTGTCGACCATCACGTACAGTCGGTTTGCACCAGGGTGGTGGGCCAGGCCAATTCGTCCGATGCCCGCTTCAGCTGGAAAGCCATTGGCTTCGGTCGTGAGTCGAATCCAGCTGTTGCCACCATCGATGGATTCAAAGACGCCGCTTCCGGGCCCTCCCTCGGTGAAGTCCCAAGCGCGGCGAGTCCGGTCCCACAAGGCGACGTACAGGTGGTTTTGGTTTGCGTCATCCACCACCAGGTCCACGGCGCCTGCTGCGGGCCTGCCGGTTTGCGTTCCGTCTAGCAGGAGGTCCCAGGTTCCATTGGCTTCCGTCCACCTGTAAAGCCCACGTTGGCCGGGGGATTCACCTTGATAGAGTGCGCCAAGGGCCGCCGCATAAACGGTGCCCTCCGCGGTGAGTGCGATGCGCCCGATGTGGTGGCTTTCGGTGAGCCCCATGTGCTGCCAGGTATCGCCCCAATTTTGGCTTCGATAGACACCAATCCCCGCATAGCTCGAGCGGGAAGAATTGATTTCGCCAGTGCCCGCCCAAAGGGTTCTGGAGGTCCAGTCCACGGCGATGGCGCCCAGGAAGATGACGGTCTCGTGGTCGAAGAGCGGCGCGAAGGAGGTGCCATGGTCTGTGGTGTGCCAGAGTCCCCCCGTCGCATAGGCCACCACAAATTCTGAGGGGTCATTGGGGTTGACAGCGAGGTCCACGACACGGCCGCTCATGACCGTGGGGCCGACGCAGCGCAGGTCCAGTCCGGAAGTCCACGAGGCGGCGTCCAATGCGGCATGGGCCTTTCCTGCATCAAAGCGGTCAGAAGCCGGTGTCGGGGCAATCACGTCGGCTTGGCGTCCGCGCTGGGCGTTGGCATTGGCCAACCAAAGAAGGGAGCCCAACAGAAGGGTGTAGCGTAGGGTCATTGCAGCTTGGGGTTGTTTCGGTGGCGGTCTGCGTCGCGCTGGGTCTTTTTTTCGAGGTTGCGCTGAAAGGCCTCGCTGAGGTTGATACCGGTTTGGTTCGCCATGGCCACGAGAACCCACAGTACATCGGCCATTTCGTCGCCCAGATCAAGTTTGGCGTCGGATGGCTTTTCGCTTTGGTCGCCATATCGACGCGCGATGATGCGGGCCATCTCGCCAACCTCTTCGGTCAGGATGGCCATGTTGGTGAGTTCGCTGAAGTACCGGACGCCGATGGTGGTGATCCAGTCGTCGACTTGGGCCTGCACCTCTTCTAAGGTTGGGGATTGAGGGGTCATTCTTTGTTGCGGGTGTCCATGGTGATGGTGACGGGACCGTCGTTGATGAGGTCCACTTCCATCATGGCGCCAAACCGGCCAGTGGCGACAGGGCGTTTGAGGTGGTCCTCCAATTGGCGGACGAACCTTTCGTAGAGTGGGATGGCCGTTTCGGGTCGCGCTGCATGCACAAAGCTGGGCCTTGCGCCTTTCTTGTATTTGGCGTGAAGTGTGAATTGGCTCACCACCAGCGCTTCTCCCCCGACATCGGTCAGGGTCCGGTTCATTTTGCCGTCATCGTCGGAAAAAATCCGCAAGGCGGCCACCTTGGCGGCCAGCCAGTCCGAATCCGCTTCTGTATCCTGAGCATGAACGCCAAGGAGAACCATGACTCCGGTTCCGCATGTGCCGATGGTTTCACCTTCGGTGCGCACTTCGGCTCGACTTACTCGTTGCACCACGACTCGCATGGGGGCAAATTAACCGCGAAGGTTTTGGGTCCACGTCCAGAGGGTCTCGAATGCTTGGTTTGCGTCCTTCCAACTTTGCGCCGTCCAATTTTGGAGGAATTGTGCGGGGCCATTCCAACCTGATCCGAGGATGAACGAC
>CAXHAW010000402.1:0-1974 GCA_964014525.1 uncultured bacterium | reverse complement strand
TACACAGGTAGGATCGTCGGCAGCGTCAGATGTGTATAAGAGACAGTACTTGGGCCACCCGCAATCCACTAAGCGATACGGACAATGACAGCACATCGTCACCGAACACACCGACGGGCTCGGGTGACAACGCCGAAACACCCACGCTCCACTCAGTGTTTAAATTACTGAAATACAACTCTTCAATGCCATCCAAATCAAGCTCAACTTCATTTAAATCAAGGGCCACTTCTGAAGAATCACCATCGACCGTGAGAACAATCTCATTGCTGCCCCCATTGACCCCTGTCGGGAATTCAGCCCCCTTTAAGATGTACCTCAATTCCAACGGCCCCTGCACAGTGCTGGTGACCCCCAAGGTCAATTTCCCACCGGACAACCGAACCCTTCGCAGACCTGCATCGGGAATTGGAAACGTTAGTGCTTCCTGTTCAGACCACACCACAGCACCGGGCGCTACTGGAATCGGACCCCCGATAAACGGCAAGGTGAAGGCCTCGGTCCATGCCGTGTCCAAATCCGGAATGAGAGACTCCGTATCGAAAAGTGGCCGCATGCTACTTGCTTCGAGCACGAGGCCCTCATCCCCTTCAATCCAAAGACTGTCTGTCACCAGCCCTGACCAACCGATGCTGTCTTGAAGCAAAATGACCCCGTTGAGCGGCTTACGCCAAGAGACGGGTTCCGAGCGACACCCCGCAAAAAGCAGAAGCACGAGCAGCCCAACCAACCCCAAGATGGTTGAGGCCCCTTCCGGCGTGCTGCCGGACCTCATGGTTTGGCGGGACGTTTCCATGGTTCAAAGCAAATCAAAATGGCCAACCCCAGCGGCAGGACAGCGGGATGGAATGCCTGTTGGCTCACGTACTGCGGGGCGAGACTCATGAGCGCTGCAGCCGCTGCCGCCATTCCCATGCACCTCGCCAGTTGGCGCCTCCACATGGGCGACTTGGCGCCCAAGCCAGGGCCAAGAAGATGGAGTGGAAAAGCCCAGAGCAGGTTCAGGTTGAATCGGGTGTCCATGTGGTCTGTTCCGAACCAAAGAAAGGCAAGCAAAGCACCAACCAAACCAGTCAAAAAAGGCAAAACCCGACGTATCCACCTCTTGCCCATCGCCCATTCCAAAAGACACAATGCCAACACAATCCACCCGGCCGTCACCGGCCAACCCGCTCTGTCCGCGGCTGGAGGCAACATGCTGGGCAGCACGGTTTCCGTTGAACGCACCAAGGGCCTCTCCTCCATCGAATGGGCGTCCATGGTCATGGACGCCATCTCTACTGCGAGGTGGTCGGGCAAAAAGGCATCGCCGCACCGACCGAGATTGGCATCGACAGGGAGACCGAGAATCACGTCGATTCCAAATCGGGTGAGCGGCACACCGCCGAGCTTGGCCCGAAGCAAATCCCGATAGGTGCTGTCTCTGCGGTCCTCACAGTCCACCGTCAGACGTGGACCAAAGACAGCCTCCAACACCGTGATGATGCGCGTGGCGCAGTTGTCATAGAGAAAGAGGTAGCGGTAGTCCTTGTGTTCCGGGTGCGCATTGGCCTGCAAATAGGCGTACAATTCAGCGATGTCTTCCGGCCCCAGATCGAGGCGCTGCTCTTTGACCCCGCGTCCCGACCGGATGTAGTTCTCCAAGAACCCCCCATAGGTGCTCGTGCTCAGCGAATAGATCAGTTCTCCTTGGACAAACCGAACGTAAAAACCCTCCCCGAACTGAAAGGTGCCGTAATTGAACACCTTGTCCAAGGGGGGATCGGCCGCCAAATCGGTCACCCGAATGGCAGTATGCCCGAAAGCGCTGTACAACTCCCGCCCGGGACTGCACGTCAAGATGCTGGCCTTGGCCGACTTCATCACCAGTCGCGATCGATGATCGATCCCCCCCCCTCCCACGCGGTGTTGCGTGAATTGTTCGATAACAGTGCTTTGGCCTGGGGGCTGGTCGCCTGTGGGGTGGCTCAGCTT
>CAXHAW010000401.1:0-1974 GCA_964014525.1 uncultured bacterium | reverse complement strand
GAGGCGAGAAACCGATTGTTGAGGTCGATGAGATTGGCAGTGCCCGTGACCTCCGCAGAGAACGGTGGGGTATCGAATTCGCTGGTGAGGTAGGTGTCGACTTTTTGAAGGAAGGCGCGGTTTCTTTCGGCGAGAACGTTGGCGCCCAAATCGGCAGTTTTGGCTGTGATGCGGGCCAAGCCGAGGTCGCCCCTTACGGCGGCGTTCCATCCCGAATCGGTTTGCTTTCCGCCTTTTCGACTGAGTTTCTCCAATCGACTGAGGAGTTGATTCAGGTCTTGTCCTTCAGGAATCCGGTCGGCAGAAGGTCGGTTGCCGTTGAGCAAGCGGTTTGCAGTTCGTGCGATGGAAGCAGGCCCCAACACACTGCCGGCACCCACGTCATTGGAGAGCCATGTTTCCACACTATCAACCGCAGCCAGGACACCGGGCTCGGCCAATACGTCGCGGTCGGCATCGAAGTGCAATGCCAATTCGTATGGGCGAACGCCGGAAAAATTCGTTTCGAAAAAGTTGAACTCCTGTCTCAGGGGGTCGTCTTCTCTGAGGTCTTCGAGGAGGTAATTGTTGACTTCGATTCCCATCAGCAGGCCGAAGCTACACAGAGCCAAAACCGTTGTTCCTCCTAGAATCCAACGTCGATTTCGCATGATTCGGATGAACCATCGAGAGAGCCAAGGCGTCCATGGGGAGGCTGAATCAGTTCCCTTATCTAGGTGTTGTATCGGTGCTTTGGATCGGATCAGTACGGCGGGAAGAAGACTGAAGGCGAGGCCAAACGCGATGAAGACACCCGCGGCAGTATACAGTCCGAATTCGCGGATGGGGCCGATCGCAGAGGACAGCAAGGTGAGAAAACCGATGGCTGTGGTCAGGGATGTGAGAAAGGTGGCAAGTCCCACTTCCCGAAAGGCTTTGCGCAGGGCCGGAAAGGGCGCAAGTCCGCTTCGGAGTTCATCGAGGTAACGCGTGATGATGTGCACCACGTCGCTCATGCCCACCACAAAAATGATGGTCGGCAAGACCACGGTCATGATGTCGATTCCCTTGCCGGTGATTTCCATGAAAGCGAGGGTTCCCAAACCACTCAACAGAATCACGGTCAAGGGAATGAGGATGCCCCACCAGGTGCGGAAGGCCACGTAGAGGAAGGTGATCAGGAGGATGAGTCCAAGCCCCACAAACATGGCGACTTCCCGTTCCATGACGCGGACATAATGGACCTGAGCGTGGGCGCGGCCCGCCCGATGAAACTCGATGTCCAGGCCCTGTTCCTGTTGTGAGGATTGCCAATGTCTCAGCACGTCGTCTGTTTCGGCTGCGATTCGGTCACAGCCCTCCTTCGAGAGCATGGGGGTTTGCAACAAGGTGAGGGCCAGGCTTTTTCCATCTTCGCTGAAGAGGGTGCCCAGCCACCTCGGGTCCTGCCAGATTGTGCTGCTGTCTGCAGCATAATGTTTGGGCGAATCCCACCTCAGTAGGGGGCGTTGGAACACCATGCCCAATGCCGGATCCCGCACGGGGAGTGTCAATTCGGTTGGGTCGATGACGTCCGTGACGCCGGCGACGGTGTCCAAGGCATCGGCAAGTTCTCGGGTGGCGCGAAGGAAATCAGCATCGAACACGCCCGTTTCACTCTTGAGACCGACCAAGATGAAGTCGTTGTCTGTGCTGAACGCCTCCCTGAATTGCAGGTAGAATGCGGTTTCAGGCTGTCCCTCTGGAAAGAAGGCCTCGAAGTCGTAGCTAAATCCAATGTTGGCGGCACGCCAACCGGCAAAGGCAGTGAGCAATCCGATGGCCACCAATATCCAGCCGGATCGAACGCGCCATGTGTTGGCTGAGTCCGAAAGCGGCGGAATTCCATCGGGTGTCGGAGAGGAAGGAGGGGCCGGCATGTGACTGGATGAAAAAAAGCAACAGTGTTCTACCCAGATCGGTTCTGCCCGAAACAAAAAAGGCGGCCCACTATGG
>CAXHAW010000400.1:0-1984 GCA_964014525.1 uncultured bacterium | reverse complement strand
GCAGACGCCGTCTCCATCAGCGTCGGCGAGGCAGTTGCCGTCGCAGTCGAGTCCGAGAAGCGGCAGGTCACAAGATCCATCGTCGCTGGTCGCAGCGGCATCGTAATTGCAGGCGTTTTCATCCGTACAACCCGCAGTACCGCCGAGGAAGAAGGTGTCCCGGAATTCATCGCTTCCATTGCCTTCAATGAAGAATTGTACGTAAAGCTGACCGCTGATTTGACCCGTGGTGGTGAACTGTCCCAAGAGCACTTTGAGGTCATCTCCTGCAATACCGTTGCCGTCGCCGTTTAGTGCATACCAAGCTCCACCAATGGGGTCATCGATGGAGATGTTGCTTCCGGGGAGACCCCCACCGGGATCGAAATTGGTAAACCAAGGGTTTTCGCTGGATTGAACGGTGCTTACGTTGGCTTCTCCGGCCAAGAAGTCGGGTGTGCCTTCTAGGCCGATGCTGACCCAGCTGTCGTAGATGAGGTCCGGATAGATACCGAATAGCAGGCTGTTGATGCCATTGGGGACTCCGGCACCCAATGTCGCGTTGAAGAATTCAGTTGTGCTGTTGATGAACGTGGGGTTGGTTGCGTCTCCCGATACGGAGGACACGAAATCGTTTGCGTTGGCTGTCGTTGCATAGACCCGGGTGGTGCTGTAGCCGGTCATGTCGGTAATGCCAAGGGCGCCCACGAGCACACCGATGTCTTCAGATACAAGCTCGGTTTCCAGGCCATAATCTTGGGCGCGAATTTGTGATGGCCAAGGGGCGAGGAGGAGCAGCGCAATGATGGCTGCAGGCAGGCGGAGTTGTATGGACATGAAGTTGCGTTCGAACAAGGAAATTCCGTCATTCTTTTGAAACGGACATCGACGTCTACGAATTAAACCACAGTTTGAATTGACAAGTGCTGGGTTCGGGGCATAACCTCCGATTTTTGAGGGGTTTTGTCTCCCTTTCCTCACAGTATCTTCACCGACCATGCAGAACATCGTTCTCTTCGGCCCTCCAGGGGCAGGAAAAGGCACACAAAGTGCACTCCTTGTCGATCATTTTGGTTTTGTCCACTTGTCTACAGGCGACATTTTTCGCGCGAACATCAAGGGCGAGACGGAATTGGGGACATTGGCGAAGTCCTATATGGACAAAGGACAGCTTGTGCCTGATGACGTGACCATCCGAATGCTGGAAGACTCGGCCAACGGCCACCCCGATGCCAAGGGTTTCATCTTTGATGGGTTCCCGAGGACCACGGCCCAAGCAGCGGCGCTGGACCAATTCCTCAAAGGCAAGGGACAGGCCATCTCGGGCATGTTGGCTTTGGAGGTGGCAGAAGACGAGCTGCGGGATCGATTGGCAAAGCGGGCTGAAACCAGCGGTCGAGTGGACGATGCCGATCCCAATGTCATCCAGAAGCGAATTGACGTTTACAATGTGGAAACAGCGCCTGTGGCAGGCCACTATCGCGGGCAAGGGAAATACCATGGCATCGAGGGAATGGGGACGATTGAGGATATTTTCGCTCGCCTTCGCGATGCCATCAATGGGCTCGGCTGACGGACCCGCCTGATCATGGCCAACGAGAACTTTGTCGATTATGTGAAGCTCTGTTGCCGCTCTGGAAAAGGCGGACCAGGGAGCACCCACATGCACCGGGACCGGACCACAGCCAAGGGCGGGCCTGATGGTGGAGACGGAGGCCGAGGTGGGCACGTCATTTTGCGCGGCAACGCCCAGCACTGGACGCTGCTTCACCTCAAGTACAGAAAGCACATTTCCGCAGGACACGGAGGATCGGGAAGCGGGAACCGGAGACACGGCGCGGATGGAATAGATGAGTTCGTCGATGTTCCCATTGGGACCGTTGTGCGAGATGCGGAAACCAAGGAAGTGGTTGGAGAAATCACGGAGGATGGACAAGAGTGGATCGTCGTGCCCGGTGGACGCGGGGGGCTGGGAAACGATCATTTTAAGTCCCCGACAAACCAG
>CAXHAW010000399.1:0-1996 GCA_964014525.1 uncultured bacterium | reverse complement strand
CACATCCAAACGCTCCTCCCGCTGACTTCCTCCAATCAGCTCTCCAATGCCTGGAACGAGCACATCCATGGCAGCCACTGTCTTTCCATCGTCATTGGACCGCATGTAAAAAGCCTTGATTTCCGCTGGATAATCCGTCAAAATGACCGGCTGCTTGAACTTCTTCTCGACCAGCCAACGCTCGTGCTCGCTCTGGAGGTCAATGCCCCACTCCACGGGGTACTTGAACTTCTTCTTTTTGAAAGGTTTGGAGTTGCGAAGCAGGTCAATCGCCTCGGTGTAGGTGATGCGAATACATGGGTTTTCCGTGACAAAACGAAGCCGCTCGATGAGGCCCATTTCGTTTCGCTGGTCAGCCGGTAGCTGCTTCTCGGTGTCCGCCTCGCGCTTTGCCAAAAACTCGAGCTCTGAGGGAAATCGCTCCAGAACCTTGGTCAAGACGAACCGAAGACAATCCTCGGCAAGGTCCATGTTATCTGTGAGGTCGTTGAAAGCGACCTCGGGTTCGATCATCCAGAACTCAGCCAAGTGACGAGACGTGTTGCTGTTCTCCGCCCGGAACGTGGGGCCGAAGGTATACACCTTGCCCAATGCCATCGCTCCGAGCTCTGCCTCCAACTGACCGCTCACCGTCAGATTGGAGGGCTTGCCAAAGAAGTCTGCGCCGTGATCAACACCCCCCTCCTCATTCTTTGGAATTTGATTTAAGTCAAGGGTGGTCACCTGGAACATTTCGCCCGCCCCTTCCGCATCGCTACCGGTGATGATCGGCGTGTGAAGCATATAGAAGCCTGCTTGGTCGAAGTACTCGTGAATCGCGTATTGGAGCCCATGTCGCAGTCGAAAAACGGCATTGAACGTGCTCGTGCGGAATCGCAGATGGGCCTTCTCGCGAAGGAACTCCATGGTGTGGCGTTTCATCTGAATCGGATAGACCTCAGGATCGGCTTCGCCCAAGACCTCGATGACCGTCACATCGACCTCGGTGGCTTGGCCAGACCCCTGACTCTCGACCAAGGTCCCTTCCGCACGGATGGCAGCCCCGGTGGCCAGGCGCTTGAGCAGGACCTCATCGGTTCCTTCGCGGTTGATAACGAGCTGGAGGTTCTCCAAACTCGAACCATCGTTGACGGAGAGGAACTGATTGTTGCGAAAGGTGCGCACCCAGCCGCATACAGTAATATTCTGCCCAACCAACGTCGTGTCAAGCAATTCGGAAATGGCATGTCTCTTCACGCCTACAAAGATGCGTTGATTCAAGCCGGATTCGGCGCCTCGCGTTCGTCGGCGGCCACGACCCCATCTCGAAGGCGAACCACCCGGTGTGCATATGCTGCAATGTCCTCTTCGTGGGTGACCACCACCACGGTGTTTCCCGCGGCATGGATGTCCCCGAAAAGCGCCATGATTTCCAGTGACGTCGTTGTGTCCAAGTTCCCTGTCGGCTCGTCAGCCAGAAGCAAATCGGGTTTGTTGACAAGCGCCCTGGCCACCGCAACGCGCTGACGCTGTCCACCGGAGAGCTCATTGGGCCGGTGGTCCATCCGGTCTCCCAGTCCGACCTGCTCCAGCACCTCTCGGGCCCGCGCATCTCGGTCCACTTTGGCGACCCCAGCGTAGACGAGTGGAAGGGCCACATTCTCCAATGCGGTGTAGCGGGGCATGAGGTTGAAGGTCTGAAAAACAAATCCAATTCGCCTGTTGCGGATGTCGGCAAGGGCATCATCATTCAACCTCCCGACATCCTCTCCAGCGAGATGATAGCGTCCCGATGTAGGCGTGTCCAAGCAACCCAACATGTTCATGAGCGTTGACTTACCAGAACCCGACGGCCCCATCAATGCGGTATACTCACCCTGCGCAATGTCAACCGACAACCCCCTCAGGGCGTGCACCTGTTGTTGTCCCACTTGGTAGGTCTTCCATCCATCGCTCAGCTGTATCAACGCCGACAGGGGTGCAAGGTAATCTGCTACCTGACGGTTGTTGCTTGAAG
>CAXHAW010000398.1:0-2018 GCA_964014525.1 uncultured bacterium | reverse complement strand
ACCACGCACCAGTCGCTGCGCAACCCGGTGGTTTGCGCAAGCCTTGAGCGCCTGGGCGATTCCGAGGAGTGGCGCGTCAAACATGCTGCCGAAGGGGGCTACTCTCAGCGGCACTGGCTCTTTTCCGAGCTGTCCGATGGCGGTGCGGACACTTCAGGATACGAGAGTGAAGGCGTGTATTTCGAGTTGCGGAATGCGTCCATGCGGAAGGATTCGTTGTGGGCGGTTCAATTCGGCATCCGCCATGTGGATCCTGGATTTCGAAGTGCTGGAGCCCAGACACGGCGCTTGGACATGAGCGGCACTGTGCCGTTGACGGTGTATCCCACTTACTCTGATGCGGTCTTGGCAAGGCCCATGGCGATGTTTGACCTGCTTTCTTCCGATGGACTCTACAACCAGATGCTGTCTCCCACCTTGATGGCATTCCACCCGGTGTACTCCAATGTCTTGCCATATGGGGACGCCACGCCGAATCGCCAGGGCGTGTTCTTCGGCGTCCAGCGAAAGCAGGGGAACGGTGAATGGGAAGTAGAATTGGACGGTGGAGTATACCGCGAGGTGATTGGCCAAGGAACGCCTGACCTGCGCAGCTTTGGTAAGGTTGCAGCGAGACTGCATTGGAATGCAGACCGCACATTGGGTTGGAAGCGAAAGGCCACAGTGTCCTTTGCGTCCAATGCCGAAAAAACCAGTCGATCGGGAGAGGAACTCGCTGTGGTGGACCTGTCTCGTTTGGCACTCGATGTTTTCGTCAATGCGGAGATTTCAGAAGGGCTGTTTGTCCAAGGGGCGATCAAGCGACTGGATGCCTCAGGCAACGAATTCTTGGCCGAGCGCAATGGCTTCGGTGAGATTCAGACTTTCCGCGCCCAAAGCTTTGACGTTTCCGATCACATCCTGTCGGCAGGCCTCTGGTATGCCTTCAGCGACAATGTCTACGCCAACGTTCAATACAGTGGATGGGGCTCGTCTTTTTCCGACCCGCTTCAGCCTGATTTCCAATACCGAAGGTTGCTCTTCGTCTTTTCCGTGCAACTATGAGAACTGCTCAGATTTTCCTGTTTGTCTTTGCGCTGACCTTGGGGTTGGTTTCTTGCTCGGACGAAGCGTTTGAAGGCCCCTCCATCACCACTCTTTTTGGAGAGTTTGAGATTCTGGATTCACTCCAGGTGTCCAATGCGAGTCCGGACTTTTCGGTCAACGACCAAGTGGGGTTCCATGCCGAGTTCAACAAGGATGTGGATTGGACCTTGGTGATTGAGGGCCAGACCTCGGGAAGCAAAAAGGTCATCACCGGGTTTTCCAATCGACTGGATTCAAATGCAGTGGTTTGGACAGGAGGCACTTCTCAGGTGCCGTTTTTCACCACCGAGGATTGCACTGTCCAACTGACGGTGCTAGATGAACCCGACACCATGCATGCTGAGGTGACGGTGTTGGGCACGCGTTTGTTTGAGGGCATTCCGGTGTCTGATTTTGAAGCGGGTATTCCCGATGAGGCCCTTGTGTTCCATCAGTTTTCCATGAACATGACCTTTGAGTTGGGCCAGGACAATCCGTTGATGGGGGCCAACTATTTCAAGATGGGCGGGCGCATGGGCTGGAATGAATGGATGCTAGGTATGATTGATTTCCCTCTTCAAATGGGAGCCGTGACGGCGTCCGCGGAGAACTTCTACCTCAATCTCGGTGTGCTGTCCGGAATGGACGGGGCCTTCGCCACAGATCAGTATGTCAACATCCTGATTTCAGAGGCCACAGGGCCTTTCAATGACGACCTGTCCAACAATGGAGCGGATGTCTTTCAGACAGACATGGAAGTCTACAAATACCAGATTCGGCCTGTTGATTGGCTGGGCTGGAGGTATATCGCCATTCCATACAGTGACTTCGATGTCAAAAGTCAAGGGGGTGACAACGTGCGGACGCCGGCGGACATCACGGCCATTCGGCTTCAGTGTCAGTCTTGTCCCTCAGCCAATGCGAATTGCCCCTGTCTCTTATACACATCTCCG
>CAXHAW010000397.1:0-2019 GCA_964014525.1 uncultured bacterium | reverse complement strand
GATCGTCGGCAGCGTCAGATGTGTATAAGAGACAGTCTTTGTTCTCCTCGAGGAAGTCGTCCAAATGATCGCTTCCGACCTCCTCTTCTCCCTCAATGACAAATTTGAGGTTGACCGGCTGATCACCAGACTCAACCATCGCCTCCAAGGCCTTCACATGCATGAACATTTGACCCTTGTCGTCGCAAGCGCCGCGGGCGAAGATGGCGCCCTCAGGGTGCAACTCCGTCTTTCTGACAACCGGCTCGAAGGCCGGAGACGTCCACAAGTCGAGGGGGTCTGGCGGTTGGACATCGTAGTGGCCATAGACCAACACGGTGGGAAAGCTGGGGTCGACGATGCGCTCGCCATACACAACCGGGTATCCCGGTGTTTTCATGACCTCAACACGGTCCGCACCTGCTTTGCGGAGGTGATCTGCCACCGATTCCGCACAGCGAATCACATCGCCTTCAAAGGCCGGGTCAGCACTGATGGAAGGGATACGGAGTAGGTCAAACAACTCATCAAGAAAGCGGTCCTTGTTGGCAGAGAGAAAATCCTGTGCAGTCATGGCTGCAATGTCGCACCCACCGCGTCTCCGAACAATGCCCCGTAAAGCCAAAAAAGAACAGGCCAGACGGCGTCCAACTGACTATGCCGCCCAACCCGTGACGGGCCAGCCGCGAAATCCCAGCACCTGGCCTCTTCGCTCGCCCATCCAGCCCCTCCATGCTCCACCGATGGCAGGACAGCGGTATCTTGTCGCCGCTTTGGAAAGGACAATGCATCCCCAGCCAGACCATCTCGAAACCGGAGCCGCTCCCATGCGCTTCGACGACACCTCCATTGCCTTTGCCCACCGCTCTGATGTGGAGTTGAGGCGAGCACGCTGGATGTTTGGCCTCATTGGCGCCCCTTCCCTCGTGCGGGTCGGGTCAAAAATGTTGCGCCTTGCAGTCGCCCTGCGGCTGCCCCTCCATTGGGCACTGGGTCCCGTATTCGATTATTTCTGTGGTGGAGAAGACATCGATGACAGCCTGTCCACTTCCACACGGCTTCATGAATTCGGTGTCAAAACCATCTTGGACTTTAGCGCGGAAGGACAAACAGGAGAGCTCGCGTTGGATGCAGCACGGGACGAAATTCTTGCCACCATACAGGCCGCTGAAGGAAATGACCAATTTGCATTTGCGGTCTTCAAGGTCAGCGCCCTGTCTGACAACGAACTTCTAGAAGCCAAGGGAAGCAACATTCCATTGGATCGGCTTCAAAAAGCCACGTGGAAAAAGGTGGAGGACCGCGTGACCCAACTCTGTCATGAAGCCGCAACCAGAGGAGTTCGCATCATGATCGATGCTGAAGAAACGTGGTTACAGAACGCCATCGACGGCCTTGCAGAGTGCATGATGCGGACGCACAACAGAGGCCGATGCGTGGTCTACACCACAGCCCAGATGTACAGGCACGACCGCCTCGATTACGTGTTCAAAATCCAAGCCAAAGCCCGGAAAGAGGGGTGGATTTCTGGCGTCAAATTGGTGCGCGGCGCCTACATGGAAAAAGAGCGAGAACGCGCCGCAGAACTCGAATTGCCTTCGCCCATCCAACCTAACAAGGCAGCCACTGACCGCGACTTTGACGCTGCAATCGATTACGCCCTCGACCACTTGGACCACCTTCACATCGTCTGTGGAACACACAACGAAGGCAGCACCGCGCGCCTCGCCGACGGCATGACCGCCCGAGGTCTGTCTCCGGATGACAACCGCGTGGCCTTTGCCCAACTGTTGGGAATGAGCGACAACCTGAGTTTTAACTTGGCCCACCGGGGATTCCTGTCGGCCAAGTATGTGCCTTACGGCCCCCTCTTGGAAGCCATCCCCTACCTCATCCGCAGGGCAGAAGAGAACACCTCCGTGGGGGGACAAACGTCACGAGAACTCGGCCTCATTCGCACCGAACTGGCCCGTCGAAAAGGCCAACCCGCTCAGTCGCATTCGCATTGACCCAAAGCGGCCTCCAACTCCACCCTGTCTC
>CAXHAW010000396.1:0-2020 GCA_964014525.1 uncultured bacterium | reverse complement strand
GGTGAAGCGGGTTTTTCGTGTGAATTTTGGGGGGTACGGCGGTGAGCTGGTCATTGGAAAGGTGACGGCTGAATTTGTGGAATACTGGAAGCAGCACATTGCCAATGGCGAGATGAACGATCCGGAGAACAGTGCTCTGCTCGTGAACCACCTCAGGGGTTTGGAATGGGGCGACGAAAATGTGGATGGCCAATCGCCAAGTTTGAGGGACGGGGGAGTGAACCCGCCATGGAATGAGGTGGAAGACCTTGAGCACCTCTGGGCGGCCTATGCCGATGGAGGATTCACCGTGGCCGAGGTGACGGGTCTCGAAGGAGACGAGCGTTATGCTGGAGGCGATGCCCAACCGTTTCAGCACGAGGGGTCTTTCTACAGCCGAGAAGCCTATTTCGGTGGAGCCCTTCCCGAGGTGTCCGATCATCTGAGCCAAGAGGACATCGATTCACATTTCGCGCCCGTCCTGCTGTTCCACACCTCTGAGAAGGGTGACTTTGGTTGCGTGTATATCGAAACCGAGGATGGAGCGGATTTTGACCCGAAGAAATTTGCTTTCACCGTATGTGAGAACAATTACTTTGAGATGATCGATTTGTGCTTCTATGATCGGCGAATGTGCGAGGTGGATACGGGATTTAGCAGCACGTCTGGCTCTGTAAATGGTGACCACGCCATGGTGGGGTATTTCAACACGAAATACCACGACCCCCGTGACCGTTACACCGAGGAATATCTCACCAAGAATCACTTCTGGGTGGATTGAGCGTCTTGTCGTGCCGCTTACCTTGGGGGCATGAGTATGTCGGTCAATTGGACGTTGAATTTTCCCGAGGTCAGCTTTCACGCTGCGCGGGTCATGGTGTCGGACGAGGATGGAGCACAAATCAATCCGGGTTGGGACCCCGCTGAAGATCTTAAGCAGCACCTCGCCCAATGGGCACCTGATGCCCGGCAATTCGAGGGTGAAAATGAGCGCGTGGTCCGTAGGCGAGATGCCGGGAGGCAAACCATCCTCGAGCGCCTCACTTTCGAGGAAAAGGATGCGGCGGAGGTGTATGATGATGAGGGCAACATCACGTTGCACCGCGTCTGGCAGCTAGAACTTCTTCCCGAGGATGGGTTTGATGGTCCTGAATTGAAGCACGCCGACGGAGAGGAGTTTCGGTTGGATCGGACGGGCCGCAACGAGCTGTATGTGAGCCGGATGAACCCGATTAATTTCCTGTATGATTGGTTGCTGACGTTGGACCCACGGGGCCGCTGGGGCAATGCATGGGTGCTGACCCAGAATGGGGTAACTGAATACGATGAGTCGGTCCTCAGTGTCGCTGCGTTCCACGACGGGGTGCTGCGGGACCACTACTTCGGTGGCGCCTTGCTGACTTCGGAAGGTGCGGAGACCACACGGGCAGGTCTAGAAGAGTGGATTTCCCCAAAGGTGTGACGGCACCTCGGGTCTTTATGTGCCGCCAGGCCGAGCGACGATATCCCCGCTTGTGCGAGTAATTCTCAAAAGGGTCTTGCGGCGGTTGGCTCGCAGATGCAGACGTCATTCGCGTCCTTGGCGCGGTTGCCTGAGTTGCCATTCTTGCCTCACCGAGCCCAGCAAGCCGGCGAGTGAAGTTTGAGGAGAAGCGTTGCCAGTGCTATTATGTCTGGCGTCAAGGGCTGAGTTCACCACGTTTCGTGGAGGAAGTACTCGAGGATCATGACCATGGCGAGGGTGTCGAGCTCGCAGTATTGGCGAAGCATGCCGTCGAGTGCGTTGCGCTCGGTCGCGGACATCTCGGCGAATTGCATGTAGGCCCAGGCGGTCATCGCGGCGCCACCGTTGGCGATGGCCTCGTCGTTGTAGAGGCCCTCGATTTCGGCGAGCCGGTCGCCCCATTGGTGTTGCTGGATGTCCGGGAGAAGGGCGTAGGGGTCCATCACCTGGCCTTGGCTGTCGCGCCGGAACCAGGCTGTGGGCGGGAAGTTGAGGCTCTTCATTTCCGGTGAGCCGTAGCGGGCAGTGCCATACCGC
>CAXHAW010000395.1:0-2021 GCA_964014525.1 uncultured bacterium | reverse complement strand
TATAAGAGACAGCATAGGGGCAGTGTCTACATCCGCTTGTGCAGCAATAGCCTCGTTTGCGGTGGTATTGTTCAGTGAAGACAAGGAATCCTTCTGACGACGTGTACGTGTCGCCCGGTTCTATTGGGATTCTCTGTTTTCGGTCCACGCCTTGAATTTACGGCTGAGCCGTCGGTCAAGTGCGGAGATGGCGTCTGCGGACGCGCTGGGGAATACGGCACAGGAGCTCGTAAGGGATGGTGCCCGCCGCAGAGGCGAGTGTTTCCAGTGAAGCATGGTCGCCAAACACCTCAACATTTGTTCCCCGCTGGACATCGAGCCCCGTGACATCAATCATGCAGCTGTCCATACAGACGGGCCCCACAATGGGCCGCAGTTCGCCTGCGACAAAGAGTTGTGCTGCCCCCATGCCGGCTGAGCGAGGAAGGCCGTCTGCATACCCCACGGGCAACGTGGCGATGGTTCTGGCCGCTTCCTTAATGTCTCGTCCCCCATAACCCACAGGTTCTCCGGCTGGAACGACATGAATGTGGCTGATTGCCGACCGGAACGTACCGATAGGCTGAAGCCCGTCAATGGTGTTCGACGCGTCCAGTCCATAGAGGCCGAGGCCGACCCTGATGAGGTCGTGGTGGGCTTCTGGAAAACGGGAGGCCCCAGCCGTGTTGACGAGGTGCTTCAGGAAATGAGGCGTCGACCCTGTGGGCGATTGCGACGCCCAACCATCGGCGATGGATGAGCAGGCTTCTTGGTATCGGTTGATCTGGTCTCGGGAATGACCATCGCGCGTAGGGTCGTCTGCCGCAGACAGGTGGCTGTATACACTCGCGATGCGCACCCCCAGCTGAGCGCATCGCTCTCCTGCTTCCTGCCACTGGTTTTCTTGAAGGCCCAACCGGTGCATGCCAGTTTCTACTTTTAGGTGCACCCCCAAAGTGTCGGTGGTGGCACTCTCGGTTCCAGCGTGACGCAGCGCGCTGGCCCAGCGGCTGAGGTCTTCTATGCGGTGCACCTCCGGTTCGAGGTTCCATTCGATGAGGTCAGCATATCGACCGGGGTCGGCGTTGAGGACGAGAAGGGGACACCGGACCCCGCGTTTTCGAAGCGCGATGCCTTCCTCGGCAAAAGCCACGGCCAAGCGGTCGACACCGAGCCGGTCCAACTCCACAGCCACAGCATCACCCGCACCATAGGCAAACGCCTTGACCATGCCCATGATGGGCTTGTCGAAACGCTCCCGAAAGCGGTCGAGGTTGTGTGCGAGTTTTCCGAGGTCCAAATCCAGGACAGTCGTGTGGGAGTTGACCTCGAGCGATTGTGCGACGCGCTCGAAACCAAAGGGCCTGGCTCCTTTGACCAGAATGTGCCACCCTTCGAGATCGGGCAGGTCGCCACTGTTGAGAAGCCCCTCAACATCGCTGTGGTGAGCGTGGACGTGGGCGATGCCGGGTATGCCGCCTGACAGTTGGTGACCGACAGAAATCCACCGGTCCACATTGCGCAAGCCAATGGCGTTCCGCAACCGCTCGCATTGGGCCTCATCCGCAGCGTCAAAGGGCACGATGTCGGACAAAATCACGGCGCGTTTTCTTTTTCCGGGCAACCTTTCCAACGCATCAAGGGCGGTGGACAAACCATCTAGATCGTGGTTCCAAGTGTCATTCAAGACCGCACCACCACCGCGCCCTTCGAGGTGTTCCAATCGCATGCCAACGGGGTGCAACGTGGTCAATCGCGGCCCCAATGTTTCTGGCGTCCACCCGAGTTCGAGCAGCAGCAGGGCCGCGGTCAAGGCATTGCCGATGGAGGCTTTGTCAGAAAAGGGAAGGAACCAGTGAACCGGTTCACCTTTCCATGTTCCGGTGAGGACAGAACCGGTGTTTGATGGTTGTATGGCAAGCGAAAGGGCGGCTTTGGGATCGGAATCCAACGACCAGTTTAGGCAGCGGTCTTGCCACCCCCGTTCCTCGATGGCTTTTGTCACCGTGGTATTGCGGAATTTTAGGCTTAATAGAGGGCGA
>CAXHAW010000394.1:0-2023 GCA_964014525.1 uncultured bacterium | reverse complement strand
TGTGAAGTGATGCCGACAAGGTCGCCGCCATGTCGCGCATCAACTTTACCGCGATCGACGGTGTCTTCCAAAAGGATCGACACGGTCATTGCTGGAATCACCATTCGCGAACCGATCCGGCATGATCAGGTACATCGTGGCGCCAGATTCCAGGCCCTGCCCGCAAGGAGGTCGACGACGTCCATCGTGAATTGGATAAACAATATCGCGGCTCACACCTTGTTCATTCTTGATGGTCAGGGCTTTGTCCCCGGGGGTGCAACCAGACTCGACCCGCAGCCGCACAAAGAGGAAATTCGGATTGGACCGGCGCTCATTGGACAAAACTGCAAGCCCAGGATCCATGGTGGCCACGTTGCAGGTGGCCAGATTCTCGCCGTTGAGTATCAAGATAAACTCCCGCTCAGTTCCTTGATTCCACCAGTGAGGAGGCTCCATCTTGACAACATCCGGGCCGATCGATTGCGCTTGGCAGAAGTGGGGTGCCAGGCTTCCAATGAAGAAGAACCCCATGGCGATGGTCAACAACTGAAATCGACAAAGCGAAAGGGGCATGTGAGAAAGTTAACTTGGAGGCGGCATTCAACGGCAACACATGAAAACAACATTCTCCTTTCTGTTCGCGGTGGTCCTCGGATGGGCCTTGCAAGCCCAGACCGTCCCTGTGACATTCAGCGTAGACATGAGCAACACGACCGTCGATGCGCAGGTCGGGGTGCATGTCGCAGGCAACTTTCAGGGTTGGGACCCTGCATTGACTGAAATGACAGATGACGACACGGATGGGGTTTACCAAGTCACTGTAAATGTGTCGGATACCATAGAAACAGTAGAGTATAAGTTCATCAATGGAAACGCGTGGGGATTCGATGAGACAGCACCTGAAGCGTGTGATTGGAACGGGGGGGGCAATCGGTATTTCGAACTGATGGGAGAGACCACGTTGGATACGCCATGCTTTGGTCAATGTGGCGCTTGTGGCACGACAACGGTGCTTTTCAAGGTCGACATGAGTCAGGAGGGGGCCATTAACCCCGTGGGGGTGCACGTGAATGGAAACTTCAATGGCTGGGACGGGGCCAATTTCTTGATGATGGACGATTCTGATGGCGATCAGATATATACGTATGTCTCGATGATTGACGGGTCCATACTCGAACCTGTAGATACCGTCCTCTTCAAATTCGTCAATGGAAATGCTTGGGGATTTGATGAGAATCCAGAAGGGGAGTGCGCAAATCAAGGAAATCGGTTTTTGCCCATCGGAGAGGGTGATCTGGTCTATGAGGCGACGGCTGGTCAAGCACATTGCTACAACCAATGCGGTGGGTGTATCGCTCCGACTTCGGTGACGTTCCGCGTGGACATGAGCGCACAAGCTTCCGTTTCTGTCAACGGTGTTTGTGTCGCGGGAAGTTTTCAGGGATGGACCCCGGGAATGGACTTTCTCAGTGATGACGATGGAGACCTGATATACGAGGCCACCATCGATGTGGCTCCTGGCGACTACGAGTTCAAATTCGTCAACGGCAACAATTGGGGAGGGGACGGCGAAGGCAACATCGACAATGAAAATCCCCCTGGTGATTGCACAACGAATGGGAACCGCACGTTTTCAGTTGTTGCTGACCCTGTGAGCGTGCAGTATTGCTACAATCAATGCGCTGAGACCTGTGTTGCAGATCCAGACCCTGCGCCTGTTGTGTTCCAGGTGGACATGACCAATGAGGATGTATCTGAGAACGGCGTTTGGTTGATCGGCGGCATGACGTCTCCTCAGTGGCAGGCAGGGGCCTTGCAGATGAGCGATACAGATGGAGACAATGTGTACGATGTCACCTATGAAGTGTCCGGGGCGGCATTTTTCGAATACCGTTTTTGCAATGGTGACCCGTATCCCGATGGCATCCAAGACGATAGCGTTGCTGAGGTGGGGGACTTCGCGTCGGGCGGATGAGGTCAGGCCAATCCCTTTGGCGAATTCAACCGCAGCCATATTCGATCCGGTCAACCTGAAGAGCTC
>CAXHAW010000393.1:0-2036 GCA_964014525.1 uncultured bacterium | reverse complement strand
ATCCTAGAAAGAACATAGCCGTCGCCAATGGCTCGCGTTCCGCGCCCTCCAGGTTCGTGGTACCACGTGTGTCCGGAAAACCCAACAAGGTGAATTGGACCAAATTCCTCGGCCCACTCTTCGACCAGTGGTGTCAACTTGTTGGTCACCCAGACCGTCCATTGTTGCTCCATATCCTCGGCCTCGCCCCCTTCGAGAGACCCCAACTTTCGAAGTCGCGCAACCCAAGGCTGGGGGTAGGCAAATTCCCTCATGGCCAACCACCTGACCTTCTCGTCGAAGGTGCTTACCTCAATCACGACCACATCCAACCCATCGCAGGACGTTCCGGACATGGTACCAACCACTCGGAAGACCCCGTTTTCCGGGTCAGATTCGCGCCCTTCGTGGCTTATCTTTGGCATCCTCACCTCAGAGACTCCCTGCAATGATCCTGGAACTCAACGAAGAGCAGCGTGCCGTGCGCGACGCCGCTCGAGATTTCGCCCAAAACGTCCTCAAACCCGGTGTCATAGACCGTGACAACGAACAGCGCTTTCCTGCCGATGAAATAAAACAGCTCGGAGAATTGGGATTCATGGGCATGATGGTCGACCCCAAATATGGCGGAAGTGGAATGGACACGGTGAGCTATGTGCTGGCCATGGAGGAACTCTCCAAAATCGACGCCTCCGCCTCGGTCTGCGTATCCGTCAACAACAGCTTGGTATGCTGGGGCTTGGAAGCCTACGGCACTGAAGACCAAAAGGAAAAGTTTTTGCGGCCTCTGGCGACAGGCCAAAAGATTGGTGCCTTTTGTCTCAGTGAGCCTGAAGCGGGCAGCGATGCGACAAGCCAGCGCACGACAGCCATTGACATGGGCGACCATTATCTGCTGAACGGGACAAAGAATTGGATCACGAACGGCAACTCCGCCAGCACTTACTTGGTGATTGCACAGACCGATGCCGAAAAAGGGCACCGAGGCATCAACTGTCTTGTCGTGGAACGCGGGATGGAAGGCTTCATCGTGGGGGCCAAGGAGGACAAGATGGGCATTCGGGGCAGCGACACGCACACGCTCATGTTCCAGGACGTGAAGGTGCCCAAGGAGAACCGAATCGGAGACGATGGATTTGGATTCAAATACGCCATGAAGACGCTGGCCGGTGGAAGAATCGGCATCGCCGCTCAAGCGCTCGGCATTGCCTCAGGGGCACTTGAATTCGCCTTGGCTTACTCAAAAGAGCGCAAGGCGTTTGGAAAAGAGATTCACAAGCACCAAGCCATCGCATTCAAACTTGCCGATATGGCAACGGAAGTGGAAGCAGCCCGCATGCTCACCCTCAAAGCGGCTTGGGTCAAGGACCAAGGACAGGACTATGACCTCGCAAGTTCCATGGCGAAATTGTATGCTTCTGAAGTGGCAGGCAGGGTCTCCGATCAGGCGGTCCAAGTGCATGGCGGATACGGCTACGTGAAGGAGTATCACGTCGAACGCCTGATGCGCGACTCCAAAATCACCCAGATTTATGAAGGGACGAGTGAGGTGCAGCGCATCGTCATCTCACGCTCCATACTTCAGGACTGAACGCCCTGTTCAGGGTCGCTCGGGCAACTGGCCTCTGGACTCGACGGCTTCCAACAATTGGGTTTCCGATGCCGTAGCAGGCCGGGGAACCCCATCATCAAACCGCCTTGATTCTGCCTCTCCCTCTGCGTTTCGCGCCACGAGGACGGAGGCCCCAATGTCTGATTGCACCTTGTATGCCACTGGCCGAGGCCCCAACTGGGTGTGCAGCTGTGCTGGGGTGCGAACCCGCCGTTGGCCGCTGCGCTTAAGCAACATCACAACCCCTTTTTCATCCACCGTGCAGAGGTAATCCTTCCTGCCCGCCCTCAGATGCGCCACAGACTGAATGCCTGAACCTTTGGACCGGTGTCTCCAGCCCGGGGTTGACTCCCCCAACCTCCGGAAATTAAAAATCCGCCCGGCAGACAACCCCATCAAGTAGCGTTCCTGGCACTTGCCATCCAAAACCACCACCGCATGGGCG
>CAXHAW010000392.1:0-2049 GCA_964014525.1 uncultured bacterium | reverse complement strand
AAACGAGGACGCCCAACGCCCTTGTGCCCTCGAAATCAGAGGTGAAGAACATCAGGAAACCGAAGAACAAAACAATGCTTGTGTACATCATCGAAACCCCGGTTTCGCGAACCGCCAGCAGCACGGCCTCGCGCATGTTCCACCCTTGTAGATCGAGCTCTTGGCGGTATTTGGCCAGAAGGTGAATGGTGTCGTCCACCGAAATTCCAAAGGCGATGCTGAACACCAATAAGGTGCTGGGTTTTAAAGCAATGCTGAAATACCCCATGGCCGCCGCTGTGAAAATGAGGGGAACAAGGTTGGGCAGCAGACTGATGGCCACCATTCGGGCGCTTCGGAACAGAATGGACATCACCGTGGCGATGACCAACACTGCCAGGGCCAAGGAGACAAGCAGATTCTTGACCAAATAGGTCGTACCCTCCACAAAGACGACGCTCGTACCAGTCAGGGTCACTTTGTGATTCTGCGGTGGGAAAATGGAGTCGATTCGAGCCTGAAGGCGATTGGTAAGCTCCCCCATCTCCCTTGTTCCGATATCGGCGACTTGGGCCGTTACCCTTGTGATGGTCTTGGCCTCGTCCACAAATCGGCCGCCCCCGCCGATGCCCAAGCCACTGGTTCCGCTTAAGTACGGGCCCATGAAGCTCTGCTCCCGCCGGGTTGGCAATGCATAGCGCGAAGGGTTGCCCCGAAAGAAGCCTTGCTTTGCCAGCTTCAGTCCATCGACAATGGACATGGACCGAGACAGTTGAGGCTCCTCAGCCAGGACGCGCTGCAACCGCTCTACCTTCTTTAAGAAAGCCAGCTGCGTCACCTGTCCTGGCTTGTCCGTTTCGATCATGACTTCAAACGGCATGACCCCGCCAAACCGGTCCTCGAACCAATGCAAGTCGGTCAGAATCGCATCCTCTTGCGGAAGATCACCGGCCACGTTGCCCGTTACCTTGATTTGTGAAATTCCAAAGCCCCCAAGAATTAAGACCGCCACCGTCGTGATGTACACCGCCCTTCGGTGGTGACTGACCGCCCGCTCAAGCCGCTGCACCACGAGGAAAACCCAGCGCCGATCAAGGTGCCGAACATGGCTGCTCCGCGGCGGCGGAAGCCAACTGAATACCGCAGGGATAATCAAAAGAGAGATGCAGAACATCGCGAGGATGTTAACCGATGCGATGACCCCAAACTGCTTGAGCACATCGCTGGTGGTGAACATAAAGGCCGCGAAACCAAGCGCTGTTGTCGCGTTGGTCATGAACGTGGCATTGCCCACCTTCCTAACCATGCGGGTCAACGCCAGGCCCTTGTTGCCATGCCGCTTGTATTCCGCGTGGTACTTGTTGAGCAGGTAGATGCAATTGGGCACGCCAATCACAATCATCAGCGGCGGAATGAGACCCATGAGGGCGGTCAACTGATACCCGAAGAGCACGATGCTGCCAAGTGACCACACCACACCGGTCCCAACCACCAGCATGCAGGCGGCCATCACCACAACGTTTCTGAAAAAGAGCAGAAGCAGCAACGCCGTCACAAACGCGGCGAGTGCGATAAACAGGCCCAGCTCCCGCTTGATCTTGGTGGTGACCTCGGTTCGGATATAGGGCAAGCCCGAGACGTGAACGTCCACGCCGGTCTGCGCCTCGAAACGCTCCACCTCTTCAACCAGCAACTCAACACTGCGCCCTCGGTTCTCCGAGTTGAAAAGCGGCGCATTCACATAGACCATCTGTATAGTCGCCCCTTGTTCCGTGTGGAGGAACCCCTCATAAAAAGGGAGTGACCGAAGACGCAAAAGCACACTGTCCAATGCGGTCTGATTCTCCGGAAGGGCCTTAAAAACCGGCTCGACAGCGAAGGATTTGGGGTCGTCCACCCGGATAAGCTCCACCGCTGTCCGAAAGCCAAATACACTGTCTACAACATGGGTGTCCCATCGCGTTCCGTCGGGCCGGAGGCTGTCTACGGGCACGCGGATGGACCGCAGCACCGAGTCCAGTTCCCACCAAGCCCGAAACACCTCGAGAGAATCCAGCCGTCCATCCTGGA
>CAXHAW010000391.1:0-2051 GCA_964014525.1 uncultured bacterium | reverse complement strand
ATCACCACCTTGTACTCTGCCTCTGGGTTGATGACGCCCACCACGGTGCCATAGGTATCGACAATGTGCTCGTCGATGTAGGGCCGGATGTAGTCGAGCCACAGCCTTTGCCCTCCACTTTCAAATCCAGTGGGAGAGGGGTTGTTGAGGTAGGCCTCAAGGAACTGTTCCGAGGCGCGGTTGATGATCTTCTTCTTGGCCATATCGCCTACGAATTTAGTGGCTTTCCCCGCGGTTTTTGTGAGGAGGGTCTCGGGTTTCAATGCATTTCTACAGTGGCGTCGAGGCGCGGGGTGTTGAAAGGCTATTTTTTGGCCTCAAGTGTAAAATTGTAGGACAAATCCTATACCTTGTAAGAGTAATCGTCATTTGATTGATGAATGACCGTTGCCCAGCAAGAGACCTTGCTGGTCATTTATTCGGATTCGGCTGTGAGGCTGTATTCGGTTCTACGCGATGAAGCGGTCCGGTCCCAACGGGGATGGACCGCTTTTCTCTTTTAGATCAGGCCGGTTCGGTGAAGACGTAGAGAAGCAGGTGGGTCTTCTTCTTGGAGTTCAGTTCCGAAGGCCCCGTGTAGATGTAGCGGACCTTCAGTTCTGGGTGCGCTTCCTTGAAGGTGTTGATCGTGTTTTCCCAGACCACCTTGTCGGCGAGGAAGGGGAAATCGAATTTGTACATGCCATCGACGACTTCTTTTCCGACCACTGGGTCTTCCACATTGTGGAAGGTGGTCTCGGCGAAGCGCCACAGGACTGTCGTGGTGGCCAAGGTCAAAAGGCATCCGGCGACCACAACCCATCGTGTTTCTTTTGTGGGGGTGAGGTGAAGGGCAGTCTTCTCTGACATGGGAATGTGGCGGAAGACAATCCAGGATGCGAGCAGGATGATCCAGAACAGGCCGTGCTCCAAAAGTTGGAATCGGTCACCGAACACTTGGTCGGCGATGGAGAAGAGGCTGAAGAGCACCATGGACGCCAGGATGGCACGAAAGAACCAGCGGTCGGTCACGGCGGCATCGCCTTTTCTAAAGCTGATGAGCGCGGCGAGATAGAGCCCGAAGTTCATCGCCTCCAATGCTGAGACCAAGGCGAGGGCAGCGGTGGCAAACAAGGGGTTCTTTAGCCCCAGGGAGCCAAAGAACTTGATGAACAGGGCAAAGAAGTCCTTTCCGACCCACAGGTGGTGCACGTCGGGGATGATTTTGTCTGCCACACTCAGGCCCCAGAACAGGGTCCAGAAGACGAGAATGGCCAATCGGATAAGTCTGCGTTCGTTCATGGCATGTCCTCTGTGAGGATGTAAAAGATGAGGGCGTCGGCTTTCTTCAGCCGCAATGGATTGGGCACGGTGTAGATGTGTTGGATGGCCTCTTCTGGGTGTTCCTGTTTGAACTGGGCCAGTGTGTTTTCAAAGACCGTGCTGCCCCCTAAAAAGGGAAAGGCCACCTTGTAGATGTGGTCGCCTACGGGTTCGGCCGTGATGGCCGCGCTGCGCTTGTGGAAGTCGGATTGGTTGTGCTGGAAGATGGCCGTTGCGGTGGTGATGATGAGCACGCCGCCGGTCAGGACTGCAATGACACGCTGGGGCCGTGGCAGGGCCACTGGGGTGGTGTTTTCATCGGCTTTGAGTCGGGTAAAGACGATCCACGAGGCCAAGGAGACGAACCAGAACAGGGTGTGCTCGAGCAATTCGAATCGATCCCCGAACCAGTGGTCTCCGATGGAGAAGAAGGTAAAGGTGCCCAATGTGAAAAGCGTGCCGATCAATGTCCAGCGGTGACTGGAGCTGGCCCGTCCCCGGAGCTCGTGGAGCAGTGCGCCTGCGAAAAACAGGAAGGCAAATGCTTCGAGTGCGGCTGCCACAGCCAGTGCTGCATTGGCCACGTGGGGTGAATCCAGTCCAACGGAGGCGAAATACTTCTGGAATTGCGCGAATCGGTCCCGGCCGACCCACAGGAAGTGGGCGCCGCCGATGGCCTTGTCCAGCATATTGAAGAGCCAGAAGATCGACCAGTACAGCAGGATGGCGTATCGCAGGAGTTGGGGGGT
>CAXHAW010000390.1:0-2051 GCA_964014525.1 uncultured bacterium | reverse complement strand
CGTCTGGTTCGGTGCAGGCCATGATGACGCCCAAGGCGATGCTGGTGAACGAGAGCAAGGCCAGAGCGAGGGGGAGGAGGTAGCGTTTCATGATGGGGCGATTGGGTTGTCCCAAGTAAGCCCATCGGTTCATATTCTGGGGTGTGGTTTCCCCTGACAATACTCAGTCGTTTGGATGACTTTCGTCAGGCCAGCAGCTCCGAGGTGTTGGACCGCATGGTGTCGGTCAGCGGGTCCGTGGGCAGGTCGTTGGCATCGAGGCCAAAGGGCTCTTCGATTTCCTCAGCCAGCAGTTCGAGCGAGCCGAACACGTAGAGCACAAACACCGTCAGGGGCACCGTCCAATACTCGAATTGGTCGACCAACCCCAGGGGCAGCGTGATGGTGTATGCAAAGATGAATTTCTTGATAAAGAGGCTGTATCCGAATGGAATCGGCGTCTTCAGTATGCGCTCACAGGCGCCCGTGATGTCCGTGAACCGGACGAGTTCCGCGTTGAGGTTGATGAGCATTTCTCCGCTGATCACGCCGTCGCGGTTCCATTTTGCAATCCGACGATAGAGCTCAGCTGCGATGGCGTTGGGCACATGTTGGGGGTCGGTGGCGGTCAAATCGCCCGGCTGCAGTCCGTGGGGATCGTCCGACTGAAGGAGGCGCAGGGTCACTGCGGGCTCCATTCGCCTCAGGTGGTGACGCAGGGCAGAAGGGTAGGCGGAGATGAGTCGGGTCAACGCCGCACGGTCTTCGGCATGCTCAGGGCCGGGCAGGAGCGCGGCGAGCTGATAGGAGAAGTGCCGGGTGGAGTTCACCAGGGCGCCCCACTGCTTTCGCCCTTCCCACCAGCGGTCATAGGCGGTGTTGGTGCGGAAGACAAGCAACAGACCCATGATGAAGCCCAGCAGCGAGTGCACAGCAATTGTGCTGTGAAAACTGAAGTACGATCGGTAATGGAGCTCTACCCATGTCAGGAAAAAGGAATAGACGCCGAAAATGAGCAACACCCAGATCATCTTCCGGAATGTGTCGCTTCTGTGGAATTCGAAAATCAGGGAAAACCAGTCCCTTGGGTTATACAGAATCATGGCTGCACACTGTTGTCCGCAATTTACAATGGGCCAGCCAACTGGCGCACAGTTCTCCCCTCAACCAACGCGCACCTCACCGCAGCAAAACCCGAACGGCACGGGCGTCGGCAGCGGTGGCGTGAACCAGCCATGGGCCGGGGCCAACTGGTCCGACCAGCTTTCGTCCCAGAGCATCATGCCATTCCACGCGGTCCAAGGGCATGAAAAAAGGGTGGAACTGCAAAAGCAGAACCACCCCTTTTCTTTTGGTTTGGTATATCGTTTACTCAGCGTCCGGACCGTAGCCGGGGCACCATGTGCCGAAGTTGGCGAGCATCAACAGGATGTCGTTTGCCGTGATGGCACCATCGAGGTTGATGTCACCAGCGCACTCGACGTTGAACACGCACTGGCCGAGGTCGGCGTCCCACATCGTGCCGATTCCGCAAGCGGATTCAGCGTCGGGGATGAGGCCCTCGAGCTCGTCACAGATGCCGTCGCCGTCCGCGTCGTTGTTGCAGTTGCCGTCGCAGTCAAAGTTGGCATGCGGCGGATACGTGCAGGAAGCGGCGTCAGACACAGTGGCGGTTTCGTCATAGTTGCAAGCATCCATGTCCATGCAACCTGAGCATGCTGCGTTCCACGATGGGCTCATGGGGCTGTCCAAGTTGGTCATGCCACCGCCCGTTCCGGAGATGTACAGGTTTGGAGCGGTGCAATCGGCAGCACTCACACCAAATGCTGGAATGTGCGTGACAGGGTTGTAGCAGTAGGGGACGTGGCATGTGCCACAGTCGTCCGCAGATCCGCAAGAACCGTCATCGGTATCAGCAGCAGGGTTGTAGTTGCAAGCGGCGCTGTCGGTGCAACCAGCAATCGACGTGCGGGCAAAACCGAACCTCCACCATGCACCACCAACTTGGATGTCGACCTCGAGCATAGAGCTAGAGAGGCTATGCACCATGTATGTGCGGGACTCAGGACCTG
>CAXHAW010000389.1:0-2058 GCA_964014525.1 uncultured bacterium | reverse complement strand
CCAAGGCGAAACACCTGACGGTGACAACATTTTTGTCCGAACTCACACGGGCTCGAGCTCCTCGAAATACATCATTACATCTGACAACTCTCTTTCCATTCCTGATTCAGTCAGAAACGAACTCAAGTTTGCATGTGACTGGTCATCAAATAGTTCTAAGGGGGGTCGTTTCGTTGTGAAAATTGGCAACGCCTGGTATGGAAGCTCTCCCTTCGGCTTGACACCAGACGGACATGGCGACATGAATAACGATTCAGTTCTGAACTGGGTCTTGAATCAAAGCGCAGACTCAGAATCGGAAGATTGGAACCTCTCCCTAACCGGCCACCCTACTGGTGGTTATGCATGGCGCGACGGCCTGCAGTGGTCAATGGAAAACTCGGCATTGCCAGAAGGTGACATCGAACAGTTTGGCATCGCTTGGCTTTCGGACAACAATGATGATTTGTTTGCCATGGACCACTTCCGGGTCTTCAACGAACAAACCTCCGTGATCTCATCACCAGAAATTATTAGCGGCACGATGGGGACAGCTGGAGCGATCTCCATGAAGATCGACCTTCCTGACAATTACTCCAGCCATCCTGAATCGCCTGGTTATCTCGACTTTACCATCCCCGTTGCTGACAATGGTGGCGCCGTCTTGCCCTTTACGTACTACTTAGACATCCAAAACATCGAGGATTCGCTTCATTATTCAGTTCAAACGACTTCTGACGCCATTAACCTCGTTGGTGACGTGACTGAGTTCTCCTCTATGCACAGCAGCCAAGACACCACTGCGATTCAGGCTTATGAAGACACAGAAATCACCTTTCAAATCATTGCCAATGATCCGGATGGTTTTACGCTGAACAATGAGCTCTTCAGCTCAGCCACTATTGAGTCCTTAACTGGGTCTCAATTCGGAACCAACCTCGTCATTTTAAGCGACATTCCCTCCAATCTGACTTTTGGAACACACATCAGCAGGGCCATCACCCTTGAATACACTACGGTACCAAATCATCACGGTTCCGACACGCTGAAACTTGGCATAAAAGACCGCTTCGGAGAAGAATATCACATTCCAATCATCATCGATGTACTTCCTGTCAATGATCCCGGCACCTTGACCCATGATTTCCCTCTCAATTACGAAGTTGGAGAAGTGCGTGTGCAACCGACGGCAGAAGTTTGGGATACAGTCAATGTTACCATCAACGCTGGAGAAGAGCTCAAGTTCCATCTTTCGGCAGAGGACATAGACAATTCGCTGCCTTGGGTAGCAGACCCTCAAACCTCTCTTCCTCCACGCTTGGCCCGCACCAGCCAATCGGAAAATTGCACACTCAACTTCGTTGAATTAGAAGGAAAGAGTGACTCCCTCATTGTCACCTTGACACCTGAACAAATCGGGACAGGGGCCGAAGTATCAGCATCCATCTCATTTGAAGATGTCGACGGAAACTTCAATACGTTCGTGTTGAACGTAGAGGTGCAAGAAGATCAATCCACCGACTCAGCACCAATCATTATCACCTGCAGTGAAGATAATGTTGGCGGAACTGAAGGGGCAGATTCCCTCTTTCTGTTCACTGTGCAACTCCAAGATGAAGACGGCATCCTCCTCCCTTCCACAGGCCCAATGGACGAATCTTCGCAAGGTCAGAATGCTGGACACCTCACCCGACGTGTCCAGACTGTCAACGAGACTACAAACTGGAACCATAACTGGTTCCTAAACAGTGAGGACAGCCACAACATTGGCACAACAGCGACAAGCAGTATCCATGACCTGACCCAAGACTTGACCCAAAACATCTCTTCCGGAATCGGCATCGGCGGAGATGATATTACGGGAGGTTCTTCTACCAACGGCCTGATTGCAGGAGCTAATGTGGTGGAATGGTCAGGCTACTTCACCCCCGATATCGCTGGGACATACCTCTTCCAGTGGATCGGAAATATGGCCATTGACGTCTACATCGATGGAAACAGGTTGGCTTACACCGAAATGCCGACCAGTCACCCCGACTTTGAGACTCCTCAAAGCGGACTCTCATTGGGCGCGACAAA
>CAXHAW010000388.1:0-2065 GCA_964014525.1 uncultured bacterium | reverse complement strand
TTGGCACCCCAAGGGCCTGTCACCATGGCCACCATCTCACCGTCCACCTCTAAGACAGCCTCCATGTTGGGGTCTGGCATCTGCACACGCAGAATCACATCGTGGGGTTGAGCACGAAGCCAAAGCCCAATGGCAGACATCAGGAACAAACAGCCAAATCGGTTCCAAACGCGACAGAAGGAAAAATGATGGGCCATGGCAAGGTGGATTAACCTAGAATCAAAAATACAATCCTAAACCTGCCCCAAACCATGCGCGCCAGCCGGGCCTTGAGTCACTAAATTTCAATCATGGAGCGCAACTGGAACGTGGCCGTGATCGGAGGGGGAGCTGCAGGCTTCTTCGCCGCGCTGTCAGCCGCCCACCATCACCCCGAGGCCAAGGTGGTGCTTTTCGAAAAAACAGGTAAACTTCTCTCAAAGGTCAAGGTCTCAGGCGGCGGTCGCTGCAACGTGACCCATGCCTGCTTCTCCCCCAGTGCATTTGCCAAGCACTACCCTCGCGGAGGGCGACAATTGAAGAAGGCGTTTGCGACCTTCAGCGCACAAGACACCATTGACTGGTTCTCAGAACGCGGAGTCCCGCTGAAAACCGAAGAAGACGGTCGAATGTTTCCTGTGGCGAATACATCACAAGCCGTGATTGACTGCCTCCTTTCCGACGCCCAAAAAACAGGAGTGGACATTCGACTCCGCACGCCGATCAAGTCCATCCAACCCCTGCAGGGTGGTGGTTTTGACCTCCATGGCGAACGATTCGAACGGGTCATCATCGCCACGGGTGGAAGCCCGAAGGCCACCGGATTCGACTGGCTCGTCGCACTCGGCCACACAATCAGCTCACCCGTGCCTTCACTCTTCACCTTCAACATGCCGGGAGAGGCCATCACCGAGCGCATGGGGCTTGTCGTTCAAGACGCCATCGTCCGCATCCAAGGCACGAAACTGTCCCACCAAGGACCGGTGCTCATCACACACTGGGGCATGAGTGGACCAGCAGTCCTCAAACTCTCAGCATGGGGCGCACGCGAATTGTCGGAACGGGATTATGCCTTCACCATCCAGATAAATTGGATCGGAGTGGTCAATGAGAACGACATCACAACCCAACTCGACGCGGCCCTGCCCGACATGCGCCGCAAGAAGATGTCCAACGCTTGCCCCTTTGAACTGCCAAAAAACTTTTGGGTGCACCTGCTAGTAAAAGCCGGCATCGACCCCGACACCCTCTGGACAGAACTTGGCAAAAAGCCCCGAAACCGGCTGATCAACTGCCTGCTCAACGACACATACAGCGTGGCGGGAAAGACCACCTTCAAGGAAGAGTTCGTGACTTGCGGCGGCGTGACGCTCGACGAGGTCGACTTTAAAACGATGCAGAGTCGGATCTTGCCCGGACTCCATTTCGCTGGTGAGGTGCTCGATGTAGACGGCATCACCGGGGGCTTCAATTTCCAAGCCGCATGGACCACCGGCTTCATCGCTGGCCTTCTCGATCTCCACCGCTAAGTGAACCTCACCCCGTTGGGCCCAACAGACGGAGGACAGAGCGGAAGATGGTCTTGGTGAAAAAGACGAAAAAGGTCACCAAACCAAACACACCGAATATCCTGCGGTGCACTGCGAAGATGGCCCGCATTAAATCGGCGGAATAGGTTGATCCAGAGCACAATGGAGGGTGGACCCTGCACGCCACTGGAAGGTATGTCAAGGTGCCCCCAGCGGCCAAGATGGACCAAGACATCAAGGTTTCCTCTCCCATTTGATACCGACCTGAGCCCGCTCCAAAATCCGCATCAAACCGAAGCCCCTTGGACCGTAAAAAGGGCAAGCTGTAGATCTGCTCCATGCTGTTGATGGTTTGCAAACGCCGCTTGGATTCGAAGCCAAGGCCTTGCAAAGAGAAGGTCGCCTCCTCATATCGTGGGCGCCACGGCTCACCCGTTGTCTTCTGTAATCGGGTGAAATAAAGCGCGGCTTGTCCCCTGTCCTGCCGAATCAAAGCCTGGGCCGCTTCGATGCCCTCCGGCAGCAGATGGACGTCATCATCACAAACCACCACAAAG
>CAXHAW010000387.1:0-2101 GCA_964014525.1 uncultured bacterium | reverse complement strand
ATGCCGTTCAGTCGAACGATGTTGTAGGCGGAGCGGTCCACTCGGTTGACGATGTTAATCACATCAAGTCGTGCAGCTTTTCCACCGAGGGTATCCGACTTTAGGATTGACAGAGCAGCCACCGCTTCTGCATGGTAGGCTTTGACTGCTTTCCAGTGTTCACGGACTTCATCAGCAGGGACTTCTCCTCCGTTGGTCAGACACTCAATTGTGATGTCGATGAGGGAGTTTAGGCAAGCGTGCATGGAAGTTACTGGTGTGACAATTTCTTTGGGGAGTTCGTCTGCGTTCTCGTCCAAAGACCGGTCAGAACGGGCAATGTCACGAGCGTGTCGAATCAATCGTTCCACCGTATCAACAGCGCGAAGATAAGTCGCAACGATTCTAAGATCTTTCATCAGGGGTTGTTTAAGGGAGAGAATCAAGAGAAGATTGTTTGTCAAATCCCAATTGACTTCTCGGGCCTTTGCGCGGGCTGCCTTGGCCTCAGAGTACACCTCTGAGTCCAGTTTGGTGTAGGCCTCAATGGCGTCAGCATACACGTGCTGGGCCTCTTCAAAGTATTCTTTCAGCTCTTGCTGAATGTTCTTCATTCGCTCGTCAAGTCCTGTTCTAATGGGGGGCATATTTGTTCACCTCAGCCAAATCGTCCCGTGATGTAACGTTTCGTCAATTCTTGGTCCGGTTCGGAGAATATTTTCTCTGTCTTGTTGAATTCTACCATGCGTCCAAGGTACATGAATCCTGTATAGTCACTGACACGGGCGGCTTGGGACATGGAGTGGGTCACGATAACCACGGTGAAGTCCTTCTTCAATTCAAGAATCAATTCTTCAATGGCGGCAGTAGCGATTGGGTCCAAGGCACTGCACGGCTCGTCCATGAGAATGATATCCGGCTCAATGGCGATGGTTCGGGCGATACACAATCGTTGCTGTTGACCGCCGGAAAGGGATGTTCCAAGGTCATGAAGCCGGTCAGCAACCTCGTTCCATATGGCCGCACGATTGAGGCTTTTCTCCACGATTCTGTCAAGTTCTTCCCGCGTAGGTTGGTGGTGAAGACGGACGCCATAAGCCACGTTATCGTAGATCGATTTAGGGAAGGGGTTGGGCCGTTGGAACACCATACCAATACTTTTCCGAAGTTCAACTAAATCAGCGCCCTTGTCGGTTATCACAACGTCGCCTTTTGTGATCTTCCCCTCGTAGCGACAAATCGGAATCAAGTCATTCATCCGGTTGATGGTGCGGAGTAATGTGCTCTTCCCGCATCCAGAAGGGCCAATCAGAGCAGTGACCCTGTTTTTGGCAATCGGAAGCGAGACACCGTGGAGTGCTTGATTCGAGCTGTACCAAAGATCGAGATCTTCAATCATCACATTAATTTCGCCGTCAATGTCCAGTTCTCGGGTGGAATTTGGTACCAATTCGCCGCCTATTTCTTCACTCATGGGTTTAGCCTCCTACGAAAATGCTCTCGAAGAATAATTGCTACACTGTTCATGGCAGCGAGCAGAACGATGAGTGTGATGCTGGCGGCGGCGGCCATGGAGTGCCATGCGTGTTCTGGTTCAGATGTCCAGAAGTAAATTTGAATCGGAATCACAGTGAAGTTGACATCGCCTCCGGTAAGGCCGGCCAGCGGCTCGGGGTCAAACAACACAAGAGCTGCAGCGCCAACCACCACAAGTGGCGCAGCCTCGCCCATGATGCGGCTCATCGCTAGGATGCTGCCGGTCATGATGCCGGGCATGGCTGAAGGGAGAACATGGTCTCGGGTGACCTGCCACTGCGTGCAACCCACACCGTACGCTGATTCGCGCAGCGACCGAGGAACACTTCGCAACGCCTCTTGACTGGCCAAGACGATGATCGGCATCGCCATCACACCCATGGTGAGGCCGGCAGCCAAAATCGATGGGCCCAAACCCAAACCGACACCGCCTTGCTTAACGAAGATGGCCAAACCAAACATACCGAACACGATGGACGGAACCCCAGCAAGGTTGGTCACCAGTGCCTGAATCAGTTTGGTGGTACGAGTTGGTTTGGCATACTCCTCAAGGTAAATCGCAGCTCCAATGGAAATCGGCATGGAG
>CAXHAW010000386.1:0-2102 GCA_964014525.1 uncultured bacterium | reverse complement strand
CTACACAGGTAGGATCGTCGGCAGCGTCAGATGTGTATAAGAGACAGATCCCACCTCGTATACATTCTGGAGAGCTCAACATGACATTCCAGCGCGATTTTGAGCCTGGCTTGCATGTCCGTGGTGATGAGGATCCCATTGACATCAATGACATCGTGGGATTGACCATGAATGTGGAGGACTTGAATGATTGTGCAGACGTCGATTTCGAGGATTACGTCGCAATCGGTGAGATTGCCCAAGTGGGTTTTGGCCTCTTTCCGAATCCGGCAAACGCCATGGTCGAGATCGTGTTGGATGAATTGCTTCTCGGAGCGGAGGTCCGCATTCGCGACCTCGGTGGACGCTTGGTTCGCTTCGATCGGATTCAGGGCAAACTGGCCCGCATGGATGTGTCTTCACTGATACCTGGTGTTTACACGGTAGAGGTCAGTGGCTCCGGTGCGCGGAGCATCGAGCGCCTTTCCATTCGCTGATGGCTTCTCCATCCAGTCGGTTGAAGGTGGAAGTGTTGTCCATCGGAGATGAACTTCTGATAGGACAAACCGTCAACACCAATGCCGCCTGGATGGGCAGAGCCCTCGAAGACGAGGGTTGGCATGTGACCCGGTGCGTGGTCATTCCGGATGATCGGATGACCATGCTCAAGGCCTTGAGAGAGGCAGAGGCCCGTTCAGAGTTGGTGTTGTTAACCGGTGGATTGGGGCCCACCCGTGATGACATCACGAAGCATGTTCTCTGCGAGCACCACCGAACAGACTTGGTTCGCCATCCGGACATTGAGGATCGGATTGTCGCTTGGTTTGAGCGCAGAGGAAGGGAAGTGCTTCAGGTGAACCGGGATCAAGCGTTGTTGCCTGCGGATTGTGTGGTTCTGGACAATCCTTTGGGAACAGCCAGTGGCATGTGGTTTGACAGGGATGGGGGCGTGACCGTGTCAATGCCGGGTGTTCCCTATGAGATGGAGCACATTTTGACCCATGGGGTCATTCCGGGAATACGCAAGCGCTTGCTGGAGCAAGGGCGTTTGCCGCGTCGTGAACACCGTTCGATTTTGACGATGGGAACCGGGGAGAGTCAGTTGGCTGCGCGCATCGATGATTTGGAAACCACATGGATGGAGCAAGGCATCAAGCTCGCTTACTTGCCGAGTCCGGGAAGCGTGAGGATTCGTTTGACCGCTGAGGCGGAGGCAACGGCAGGGTTGGATGATGCGCGGTTGCAGTTGATTGACAGGTTGTCCAAGTGGGTCGTGTCTGTCGAGGGACGGACCGTGGAGCAAGAACTCGCGTGCATGATGGTGGCCAATGGTTGGACCTTGGCTGTGGCGGAGAGCTGCACAGGAGGGGGGCTTGGTGCCAGACTTGTTGCTGAACCAGGTGCGAGCGCCTATTTTTTGGGGGGTGTCCAAGCGTATGCCAACTCGGTCAAGTTGGGCCTACTGGGTGTTCCTCAACACGAGCTGAGTCTTCATGGTGCGGTGTCGGATTCCGTTGCCCGTGCCATGGCCGAAGGTGCCAGGACGCGATTGGGGAGCGATTTCGGGATTGGCATTACCGGCGTGGCCGGGCCAGAAGGAGGAACGGAAGAGAAGCCTGTGGGCACCGTGTTCATCGCGTGTTCAGGACCCGATGGAACCCGTTGTATGGAGTACCATTTTGGTCGGGACCGCACGCGAAACTTGGGCATGACGGTTCGTGCAGCATGCGCCCTCGCATTGGAGGAAGGGCGGGCTTTGCAGGACGAAGGAGGTTCTCCGGCAGAAAGGGTTGCGGATTCGCTCTGAAAACCGCACCTTTGCACTCCCGAATTTTTCGGGAACTGTACAAGAACCACGGAAAGCACTCCCCATGAGCCGCATTTGCCAATTGACCGGTAAGAAAGTGATGGTAGGAAACAATGTTTCCCACTCTAAGCGTCGCACCAAGCGCCGTTTTTATCCGAACCTGTTCAAGAAGCGTTTCTTCATCCCTGAGGAGGACCGTTGGATGACCTTGCGCATCAGTGCCTCTGGCATGCGCAACATCAATCGTCTTGGTGTGCTGGGTGCCATTGCCACTGTCTCTTATACACATCTCCGAGCCCACGAGACTTCACGGAAT
>CAXHAW010000385.1:0-2104 GCA_964014525.1 uncultured bacterium | reverse complement strand
TATCAGGCCAGCGTTCGCAGAAGTTCACCCGTGCTGACTTCCAGAAGTTTGATCGGATCCTTGTGATGGACAGGTCCAATTTGTCTGACGTTGTGGCCATGGCGCGCTCCGAAGAGGAGCGCGAGAAGGTGGCGTTGTTTGATCCTTCTGGGGCAGAGGTGCCCGACCCATACTATGGTGGTGAAGGTGGCTTTGCGGCAGTTCGCGAGCAGGTTCGGGCGGCGGCGGAAGCGCAGCTTCGGTCTGACTTTCCAGGCTGAGCCCCTACTCCACTGTTGCGGAAAACCACAAGGGCGTGTGTGCGGGCAGCCCCAGTTCGGGGTGTGCCTCTTGTCCAAATGCGGATGCCGATGTGGCCCAAACAGACCAAGTGCTGTGGGTCCGCACCATGTTCAGTCCTGGTTGCAGGGCGTCAACCACTTGGTCGGAATCGCCCAAGTGAAAGGTCAGTTTCACGGTTTCGGGTTCCATGGGCATTGCGTCAGCGCGCGCGGTGGTCAATGCGAGGGTGATCTTATCGCCCATTTTGAGTCGCTCCCCTTCGTGCCTTTTGCTGTTGGGATGGTGGATTTGGAGGAGCCTGATCCATTCTCTCTCCAGTGCGGTGGCTTGGTTTGGATGGTCCTCGATGGACTGGCGGTGCAGGGCAGCAAGTGCGCCTTGGTCGAAGCAGTGCCAATTGACGACGATGCTGTCCTTGAGGTCTTCCCACCCAAAGGCATGTGAGATGGAGAGGGGCAAATCTAGTGGTGATATCCGCATTACGTCTCCACAGGCGATGTCGGGCAGTGACTGCAGGTCTCTGGAAAGCTTGGTGCGTTCATGGGCCCCTTTGGCTTGAAGCCAATGGCGCTCGCCTTGAACTTCAGCCATGACCCATTCGTGCTCGATTGATTCCGCGACGCTTCCCTCGCCGAGTGCCATGAGGTGCCATGGCGGTGGGGCGGTTTTGACGCAGCCTGCGAGACCCAGGCAGAGAATCAGCGCATTCTGGAGTCGGGTCATGGGGTGCGGCGGTATATATCCAGGCGCATTTCCGCGAGGATGACGGCCTCCTGGGGGATGTCCGGGGGCAATCCAGACATGCCCCACGCCCGGATGGGGGGAATCAGTGCGCGCAGGCTGTCTCCGATGTGGGCTTGTCCGATGAGCTCGTGAAAGCCGGATGGGAGGTCTGTGCTGCCTGGTTCAAATGCCAAGGGGCCGTCTTCCTCCCATTGGGTGATGACGCGCCCGTCGAGGAGCGAGAACTTGTGGTGCAATTCGAGGACAGTGCCTTCTTTGAGGTCTGCCACGCGTGGAGCGTCGGGCATGGAGTCGAGGCGTTCGTGTCGAATTCCGGTTCCCGTTCGAATGACGGCCTCCCATTGCGCTGTCTTCGCGTCAATCAGGCTGTCCATTTCGCGGGCCCGCTCACGGTGAAAATCAATCAGGTCTTCTTGAGAAGGGCGGGTCTTTTGTGCTCCATTGGGCAGTGGCCGATTTGATGCGCTGTCCGTGCATCCCAAAAACGACAGGGCGCACAAGGCGAGGGCGCCATATGCAGCCCGCCTTTGGGTCATGCGTCGGGTTGCTCTGCTGCAGCGATTCCTGTGGCGATTTCAGGAAGAAGTCCCCGCAACCTTGCCATGACCACACCGATGGACTCTTCGGAAGCGCCTCCGGCAGCATTGTGGTGTCCCCCACCATTGAAGTGCTTCTCGGCAAAGTCCCGAACGCTGAATTGGCCCACGGAACGGAAGCTCATCTTGACCCTGTCCGTGGATTGCTTGGCGAATACGGCGACTTTGACGCCGCTGACACCGAGTGCCTTGTTGACGAGGCCTTCCGTGTATCCTGGTCGGTAGCGAAACCGCTCCATGTCCTCTGCGGTCAAGTGGACGAATGCGGTTTGGAATTCGGGGTAGACCTCCATGCGGTCCACAACGGCAAAGGCGTGGAGTTTCATGCGGTCCATGGGCTGCTCTCCGAAGATGGCCTCGTGGACTGCGGTGTGGTCCAGCCCCTGGTCCATCATGGCGGCGACCACCCGATGGGTTTGGGCGGACACAGAGCTGAATCGGAAGCTGCCGGTGTCGGTCATCATGCCCGCATAAAGCAATGA
>CAXHAW010000384.1:0-2109 GCA_964014525.1 uncultured bacterium | reverse complement strand
AGACGACACCTCTGTTGAAGTCGCCCTGGCCCTGGGCCTCCTCTACCACACATTGGCTCGCCGCAATGGCGAAGGGCTTGTCGAGGCACGGGCACTCTTGACTTACGTCCACGCGGCCTGTCCCGGCCACAACGAAGAGGTTCCCTATACGCTCGGGTCCATCGCTTATGCGGAAGACAAGCCAAAAGAGGCACTGGATTGGTTCAATCTGTTTTTGCAGTGGGAATCCAAAACTGGCCGACCCATCTCTCCCCGTCACAGAAAACGACTGGAACAGGTGGAACAGGTTCTTCCCGAATTGCACTTTCTGATCCAATACACGGCACACAAGAACGCCCCCCCGCCCCGGCTGCTTCGCGAAGTTTCAACGAGAGACGCCGAATACCTGCCCGCCCTGTCTGCGGACGGAACACTGCTCTTCTTTACCCGCGCCGGCCAGCGAAAAGCAAAGGGCGACATCGTCAGCAAGCCCTTCGAAGATTTCACTTGGGCGCGGAGAAAAGGCCCGTCAGTTGCATTTGACTCTGGGCTTCCGATGGAAGACCCCTTCAATCGCTCATCCAGCTATGGTGGCGCGTCCATTTCCTTGGACAACCGCTCGCTTTACCTGGCCATCAAAACCCCTGCCCCAGGCAACCCTGAAAACATCGACCTCTATTCGACACGGTATTCTCTTCTCGAAGACACTGGAGACGACAAGGTCTACCTCTGGACCGACCCGACCCCACTCACCCAACTCAACACGCATGACGGGTGGGAAAGCCAACCCGCCATCAGCCCTGATGGTCAAACCCTCTACTTTGCTGCAGTGCGCCCGGGTACCACGCCTGACGAACACGGACACCCATCCATAGACGTCCTCGCTTCCACTTGGAATGGATCCGACTGGACGCCAGCCAAACGCCTTCCTTCCCCAATCAACGGTCCCGACAGCGACAAGGCCCCCTTCCTGCACCCCGATGGTCAAACGCTGTATTTCGCCTCGAACCGCACCCCCGGCGGTGGCGGATACGACATCTGGATGTCCAAATTGGACAGCCTCAGCTCACCGTTTAATCCCAGTGGCTGGTCAGACCCTGTCAACCTGGGCATGCCGCTCAACACCTCCGGGGATGAGCACGGCCTGGTCATTTCCGCAGATGGGGAAACTGCCTATTTCTCGAGCCGCCGACCGGGAACACAGGGACTGGACATCATGACCTGGTCCCTGCCAGCGTCCATTCGCCCCCGCGCATCGGTGATCGTTCGCGGCCAACTGGACGTGAGCGATGACCTGCAAGACACGCCCATCACACTGGAACTTCGATATGCCCAAAGCCGCCGTGCACAGGCCATCGAACTGGGAGATGACGGGGCCTACGCCGCCATTGTTGATTTGGAAACCTCAGAAGATGTTCTCATCGTGGCCAAAGCCGATGGCGCCGCGTTCACCGCAGGACTTGTGGTGGACCGGGACGAAGAAAATCCAGCATTGGTGCAGGCCGACCTGTCCATTCGGTCTCTTGAAGAGCGAAATGCAACATTCGAAATTCAAGATATCCGATACGCGACAGGCTCTGCGCGCATCGACCGCACCAGCCTGTTGATGCTCGACCTTTTCGCCGAGTATCTCATGGACATGCAACTTTCCGTAGAAATCGGAGGCCATACCGATGACGTAGGAAACGACGCCGACAACCTGCTGTTGAGCCAGCAGCGAGCGGATGCGGTACGAGACCAACTTGTCCAAAGTGGAGTGCCCCGATATAAACTCACAGCCCAAGGCTACGGCGAATCCCAACCCCGTTCGGACAACGCAACCGAGGCCGGAAAGGCCAACAACCGGCGCACCGAATTCCGGATTCTAGAAGAGTAAGTCGAACAACCCCGGCTTCGGACGTGGATAATTAGAAAAAAGTGGCCTCGACCGGGTGCGCAGGCTGCCGATTTTCACGTTGTCCATGCGCCATCCCATGATTCCCACCAAGCGCCCTTTCCCGAAGACCGCAATGCTCCTGTTGCTTTGGCTCCCTCTGGCCACTGGAGCCCAAACAGCGGCCCTCAACGGCGGCACCACAGTGCCCACAACAGACCGAGAGAACGCGGCTGAATACAACCGGGCACTCCACC
>CAXHAW010000383.1:0-2110 GCA_964014525.1 uncultured bacterium | reverse complement strand
TACACAGGTAGGATCGTCGGCAGCGTCAGATGTGTATAAGAGACAGATTCACCTGGGCACACATCGCCATTTCCACCTCTTCGTGGTTCTTGAAGTCAAGCAACTGAAGGCGGGTTAGCCTCATACTGACGGGGACGGATGTAGACTCGTTCACTTTGGCTATTTTTGCCGTTGCAAAAGTGGGCGACAGCTCGCAGATGCCACGATTGGGTTTTCCACCGCGAATCCCAAAGCTTATCAAGACAAAGAACACCAGGACACAACCTCCCATGGCTGAAGAGAATCCCAACGGCGCAAACATCGAGGACCTGACCGGCAAGACCGAACAGTTCATCGAAGACAACAGCCGCAACCTCATCCTCGCCATTGCCGCAGTTGCGGTCGTCATCATTGCTGTGGTCGGCTATGGCAAGCTCGTCGTCGAGCCTGCAGAACAAACCGCCAATGAAGACAGCTGGCGTGCTGAGCAATACTTCATGATGGACAGCATGGACCTCGCACTGAACGGAGACGGCCTCTACCCAGGCCTCTACGAGATTGCGGAGGACCACGACGGAACCAAGGCCGCCGCCCGCGCTCAATATGAGTTGGGCGTTCTTCTTCGTGGGCAAGGTGACTTTGAAGGCGCCATCGACGCATTTGAAAATGCAAACCTCAAGGACGACGTGCTCTCCACGATTGCCTTTATCAACATTGGTGACTGCGAAGTGGAGTTGGGTAACTATGAATCAGCTGAAGGCGCCTTTGATCAAGCCATCAGCAAAGCATCCCGCTCCATCGGAGAGGATTTCCTTGCACCAATCGCCCTCTACAAAGGAGCGCTGGTCAACTTGGAATTGGACAACGTCAATGCCGCCAAGTCCAAGCTGAGCAGAATTGCCAAGGACTACCCGTCCTCCAATCTGCAGGCCACAGCAGAAGGCCTGGCAGCGGCCATCTGACCTGACTGCGTGGCCACCACAGGACACAACCTGTCCGCCTATGACGCGGAGCGATTCAAAGACTGTGGAGATTTCCGCATCGGCATCGCCGTATCCGCTTGGAACGACGAAATTACCCACGCGCTGAGGGATGGCGCACTCGAGGTGCTGCATGCCGCTGGCATCGCAAACGTCGCCGTGCACAGTGTCCCTGGCAGTTTTGAGCTTCCTCTCGGGTGTCAATGGTTGCTTCGCCACAAGCAATGTGACGCCGTCATTGCCATCGGCAGTGTCATCCGCGGCGAAACCGCGCACTTTGACTTCGTGTGTCAATCTGCCGCGTCCGGTGTATTGAAAGCCGGAATGGACGCCGACCGTCCATCCATTTTCTGCGTGCTGACCGACGACAACATCGAACAATCCCGGGCCCGATCTGGGGGCGTTCACGGGAACAAGGGCATCGAAGCAGCCGTGGCCGCGCTCGAAATGCTTCAGCTGCGCCGAAATCTGCAGCGCGATTCACCATGGGGAATCGGACTGTGAACCGGCTCCATCGCCTCCATCCCCTCTTTCTTCCCCTGATGACCGGACTGCTGCTCCGGCTCATCGCCGCCACCTTCAGCACGGGTTACCTCATGCACGACGACCACTTCTTGGTGGTCGAAGCTGGGGCCAGCTGGGCGGCGGGTGAGGATTACAACAACTGGCTGCCATGGAATCAAAAGGGGACGCCAGAAGCCCTTCCGACCAACTTCGCCTATGTCGGGACCCAATTCCTTGTGTTTTCTGTCCTCCCCCATTTGGGTGTGGTCAACCCACAAAACCAAGCGTGGGTGTTGCGGATCCTACACGGCCTGTATTCCTGTCTGCTGATTGTCCTAGCCTACATGCTCGCGAGACAACTCGCACCCAACCGAACGGAGGTGGCCAGCACCGCGGCTTGGTGGATGGCCGCTTCTGGTTTCTGGCCCTTGCTGTCCGTGCATCAGCTCGTAGAGGTCATCTGCATTCCCCCATTGATGTGGGCTTTTTGGGCATTGACACGAAATCCGCGTTTGTCTTGGAGAAACGCGGCAATCGCAGGCATTGGCATTGGGATCGCCACTGGGTTCCGGTACCAATGTGGCCTGGTCGGAATTGGACTCATCCCGGTCTTGATCCTTGAGAAGCAGATGCGGGCGCTGCTCGGC
>CAXHAW010000382.1:0-2125 GCA_964014525.1 uncultured bacterium | reverse complement strand
CCCGACCTCTAGGAGAGGGAAGCCATTTTCGACGTGCATTTGCGGCCACTGAAAACGGATGACACGATTGATGTGGATTTTCTTTCCCGACAAACCCCGGGTTTTAGCGGAGCGGATATCGCCAACATCTGCAACGAGGCAGCGTTGATTGCAGCCCGCAGAGATGGGGACAAGGTGGGCAAGCAGGACTTCTTGGATGCTGTTGACCGCGTGGTCGGTGGATTGGAAAAGAAGAACAAACTGATTACGCCAGAAGAGAAGCGCACGATTGCCTTTCATGAGGCAGGTCACGCCACGGTGAGTTGGATGTTGGAGCATGCTTCTCCTTTGGTCAAGGTGACCATTGTGCCCAGGGGGCAGTCTCTCGGCGCCGCATGGTACTTGCCTGAGGAGCGTCACATCACGACAACAGAGCAGATTTTCGATGAGATGTGCGCTGCATTGGGCGGTCGCGCTGCCGAGGAGTTGACCTTTGGCAAAATATCGACCGGCGCCTTGAGTGACCTTGAGAAGGTGACCAAGCAGGCCTACGCCATGGTGAGCGTATATGGCCTCAACAAGCGCATCGGTAACCGGAGTTTCTACGACCCTCGGGCTGAGGCCACATTCACGAAGCCATATAGCGAGGAGACGGCGCGCATCATTGATGAGGAAGCCGGTGCCATTATCGAAAGGGCCTATGCCAAGGCCAGAGAAATTCTGGAAACCCACCAAGACAAGTTGACTGCCCTTGCGGAGCGTTTGCTTGAGCGAGAGGTGATTTTCAAAGAGGACTTGATTGACCTGTTGGGAGAACGCCAATGGGAATCCAAGACATTGGATGCGTTAGTGGAAGACAAGTCCGAGGATCAGAAGCCGGTGCAGACCGAGGGTGACGATCGCGGTGAAGTTGTCGAGGAGCCTGCTGAGAAAAAGGAAGGTGAAGAAGCGCCTGCTTCCGACGAGAGTGCCGCCTGATGAACGGGTGGGTCTGTATTCACACCGAAAACCAGATGTTCAGAGCTGAACTGTGGAAGAACGCATTGGAGGCAGCTGAAGTTCCCGCGGTGCTTTTGAACCAAAAAGACAGCAGCTACGGATTTGGAGAGGTGGCCCTTTGGGTTCCTGAGCAGGAACTGGACCGGGCCAAATCCATTTTGGGTCTTGATTTGGACAAACCTGTGGAGGGTGGGCAGTGAATTTCGCCTGCGGCTCCTGACCGGTGTTGGCATTGTGGTGGCCATCCTGTCTTGCATCACCGGAGGCGCCTTGTCGTGGTCTGTGTTTTTATTGGTACTCGTGATGTTGGGTTGGCGGGAAACCTGTTCGGCCTTGGCGCTGGGTTGGCCTGACATGGGGCGGTTTGCCCATGCGGCCTTAGCACTCGTGATCGTGGCGTTTCCAGCTTTCGGTTTGTGGTCATTGGGGTGGCGTGGAGGCGTGCATTCTGCTGCAGTTCTAATGGGCTGGTTTGTTCTCGTGTGGGCCAACGATACGGCAGCATATCTCGTGGGCAGACGGTGGGGAAGGACCCCCATTGCGCCGGCTGTGTCTCCCGGCAAGACGTGGGAAGGGTGGACCGGAGGTTTGGTCGCTACAGTTTTTCTTGGGGGCTTCGTCTTGTCCAGTGCTGTCGACGTCGCGGGCATTGGGGCTTTGCATTGGAGTGGACTGGCTTTGATCGTATCGGTCCTTGGTCCATTGGGAGACTTGATGGAGAGCGCACTCAAGCGCAAGGCCGGGGTTAAGGATTCTGGAGGGTTGCTACCCGGACACGGTGGAGTATTGGATCGTTTCGATTCTCATTTCTTTGCTGCCCCAGTGGCTGCCCTCGTCCTTCATTTTGTCTGATTTTCGCAGCATGTATATCCATCGGGCAGGCTACCGCGTCCTGGCATTCTTTTTTCTGATTCTCGGTTCCACTGTCCTCGGAATCCACTGGTTTTCCGGCTGGCCCCATTGGGTCGTGTGGCCATTGTCCGGTGCTGTAGGGGTGTTTTATCTGCTGGTCCTTTGGTTTTTTCGGATACCCCATCGTCCGTTTGACGCCCAGCCCAATGAGGTGACGGCCGTGAGCGATGGAAAGGTCGTGTTGGTTGAGGAGGTCGAGGAGCCCGAGGTGATTGGGGGGAAAGCATTCAAAGTC
>CAXHAW010000381.1:0-2137 GCA_964014525.1 uncultured bacterium | reverse complement strand
CGGCAGCGTCAGATGTGTATAAGAGACAGACCACGAGGTGAGCACCAGGAACTTCTCTTTTTTGCCAGGAAGCCCCACCGTGTCAATCTTCTTCATCGTGTTGCGCAGACGAAATGCAGCATTGAGAACGCTCGCTTTTGCGTTTTTAGCCCGGTCAGCCGAAATGTTGTTCAACACCATCGCATCGCGAACCAACTCGGAGTAGCTCAATGGACGATCGCATTGGCGAAGGCGGCGCAAAATGAAGTTGCCCCAAACACTCTTGGGCCCGCGCTTTTTGGGTCTTCCAGACTTTTTTGCCTTGGCTTCAGTCTCGGTCTTCCTCGGACGCCCTGGTCCGCGCTTAACAGGTGCAGAGGCCACCAAAGCCACAGGAGTTGGCTGGGCAGAAGCCCCCCTGACTGAAAGCGCATTACCACCCAATCGGGCAATGATGTCATCTACGTGCTGCAGTTTCGCAGCCAACTGAATGCGCTCCTGCTCATAAAAGCTTTTTATAGCGCTCAGCTCAGCTGAACCGAGACCCGTTGTTCCTTTTTTTGCCATGTGCAATTTTTAGTTGAATACGTAGTCGTATTTGTCAGGGGCCGCGAAATAACAACAATTCGTGTCAATCAAAAAGAAACCACAAAGGCCAAAGGGGGCTAATCCCCGGGGACGTGCCCCGGGGAAGTCAAGGTCGTAAGCCGGATTCTGTTGTCCCGAAGGACTTCCACCATTGATCTGCGCAACCTACCCTCCAGCATCGGACGGGCAATCCTCAGGCACTGGTATACATGGTCTTGCAGCCCGAAAGGTTTTCCTAAGCCGTGCGGTCACCCGACACGCTGGTGGGCTCTTACCCCACCTTCTCAGCCTTGCCTGTGCCCGAGGGCCATCGGCGGTCTAAATCTCTGAAGCACTGTCTGTCACCCTTGCGGGCGCCTTCCCTTTCAGGAAGTTCGGTACCCTATGCTGTCCGGACTTTCCTCACCAACCCGAAGGCCGGTGCGGTGGAACACCTTGAGCAGTAAAGATACACCTGAACCAACCACCCAAAAACCCTTTCCCACACAATCAAAAACCGCCCAGAGCATGCAAATCTCATCTCCAAAACACCGGTTCCAAATGCCGTTGAAATTCAAAAACTCAAGTCAACAGGAACAAAACCCCCTGCATTACAAATAGGATAATTCCTACACACAGCCGATTGCGTCCCATCCTGCCCAAGCGCCACCAAAACACGATTTACATTCGCCTGCACCTCCCATGCAGCACACCAGCTAGCACCATGGCCACTTACGCCGTCATCAAACCGTTTGGCACCCTCAGCCAATTCACGCCAGAGGCGGGCCATCCGACCCTCCGTGACCTGGGCGATTTCCCGCCCGATGTCTACCCCATCGGAAGACTTGATCGCGACTCAGAAGGCCTGCTCCTGTTGACCAACGACAACAAACTCAAGCGCCGCATCTTAGAAGGACACAACGGAAAGAAAATCTGGAAAACCTACCACGTCCAAGTCGAAGGCTCACCGACCGAGGAGGACCTTCGTGCATTAGAACGCACCATGCAATTGAATGCCAAAGGCAAGGTCTTCACCACCCGCCCGGCAAGAGCCAAACTGCTCCCTGACAATTTCACTCCACCTTGGGAGAGAACACCCCTAATCCGCTATCGGGCCAACATCCCCACAACGTGGATCGAAGTCCAACTCGACGAAGGCAAAAACCGGCAGGTCCGCAAAATGACAGCCGCCATCGGTTTCCCCACCCTGCGCCTCATCCGCCACGCCATCGGTGGCTTCAGTTGCCACAGCCCGCAAATAATGTCCGAGGATGACATCCAAGCATTGGCATTGTAAATCGCTTTCAAATCACTGACCACACAGGCCCTGAAATTCAAAAATCAAATCATAAGAGATCGGATTGGAACTGGTGTAACCATTCAAAATCACAAGTTGCCAAGTCCCCTCGCCGCTCAATGGAAGTTCTGGGGTGAGCTGAGCAAAATACACTCCAGTATTACCAGAGTTCCAATCGTTCGGCCAGGATTGCACCTCGTCCAGAGGATATCCTACGGACGACATGTTAATGTTCCAACCTTCTATTCCCATCACAACGCCTTCAGGACTGACCAAGCAAAACCCCATATCACC
>CAXHAW010000380.1:0-2144 GCA_964014525.1 uncultured bacterium | reverse complement strand
CTTGACAACCGAATCCGGCTATTGCGAACAGAGCCCCCCTGCATGGCGGGCATTCGATTTTGGCCTCATGCCCATCGAAGGGGGAATGACCTACCGTTTGACCCTAGCTGGCGGAGTCGCATCCACCTCGTGTGGTGAAGGACATGCCGGTGGGCAAGCCCTCACAGGCACTGGGGCTTCCATTCCTTTCGACGACCTGCTTTTCAAGTGGGTCTACCGCTCACCAGAACCCGACGAACTCATCTGGGGTTGCACCGATCCCCAAGCGTGCAATTACGCCCCAGATGCCACCCACGACAACGGCACGTGCCTGTCCAACGATTGCAACGGAGACTGCGGGGGAATCGCCTATGAGATTCCCGAATGCGGATGTGTAGAAGGAAACACAGGCGTAACAGCAGAATCCTGTTACGGTTGCACCAATATGGAGGCCTGTAATTATGACTCCACGGTATCTATCGACGACGGATCCTGTCTGGCGTTGGACTGTCATGGAGATTGCGGAGGAACCGCCATCCTCGACGATCAATGTGGCTGCATTGGAGGCAATAGCCCGGTTGCAGTCGAGCAATGCATGGAGAAATGTGAAGGCCAGCTCACCATTGAAGCCATCCCACAAACCAATTTGGAAACATCCACCTCTTTAGTTTTTGGGGGGGCAGGACAAACCTTCATCGCGGAAGAGGATGCCTTCATCACCGGAATCAAGGTCCTTCAAACCATCCAACCGAGCACCTCAATTTCAGTTCAGCTCCGTGAATACGATGGCAGCTTCCCTTCATCCAGCGCTATTCTCCTCCAGGAAGAGTATGATGAGTACATCGAGGAACCATACGGCGGAGCCCTTTTATTCGAAATAGATGACCCGGTCTTACTCAGCGCAGGAACTGCCTATTCCCTGCAGTTCATCGGGATACAATGCGCCATGATTCGTCGCGGGATAGATGCTTATCCCGAAGGACAAAGCCATTCGAATGAAGGGGCCATCGGAGACAGCCGAGATCTCGCCTTCAACTTGGTGACCTGCAACGACCTTTTTGGCTGCATGGCCGACAACGCCTGTAATTTCGCCCCCTGGGCAACGGCCGAGAGTTATACCTGTTTATATCCGACTCCAGGGACGGATTGCTCAGGTGAGCCCTGTGAGGAGGACAACGACGCTGATGGCGTGTGTGCAGCCAATGATGCCGACGATAATGACATCCATGTGTGCATGGATACCGACCACGACGGATGCGATGATTGTTCCTCGGGCACATTCAACCCACTCCAAGATGGAATCGACAGTGATGAAGACGGTTATTGTGACTCGGGCGACCTATGCTCCAATCTCGATGCGGACAACTACGATGACCCGGAAAACCTGCCCTGTAGAGGGAACTGCGACTCAGCACCCATTTTTGATAGCCTTTCGGTAATACAACATGCTTCTGGTCCCAACAACGCGGACGCCATTCTTGAATTGCACACCTCAGCAGGAAGTCTGCTGTTCGTTGCCGAGTCCGAGTTCGACGCCACCACCCTGTCCTTAACGGGCATATACTCCGGAGTGGAAACACAACTTCCAATAAATGGAAACTTCATGAACATCCTTCCGGGTTGGTATGAGGTTAAAGTCATAGATGCTCAAGGATGCCCAGGTGTTAGTTCAGCACTCCACGGTTCTACATTCGGCATGCCTGAAGTCAACTATATAGCTCGAATCCATTATAACCTATGCTGTGGATCTTGCGGGGTATTTGACGCAGACCTTGATGGAGTCTGCGATGATATCGACAATTGCACGGACCGCACTGCACCGAACTACAACGACAGCCAGAACAGCCCTTGTGATTAATTTAGGATCACAAATGCCTAGACTTATGCCGAGCGGCCTGTTTCGCCAACTAGCTCTTCCATTCTTGTGCCTCTGTTTCGCGGCCTCCTGTGCTCCACACATGTCACGAGTTATCAGTGAAGAGCAATCTCAATTGCTAGATTCTCTGCCTTTGCTCACCAACGCTGGTCCCGCTGATTGGATTCAAGATATCAAGACCCCCACAAAAGGGGTCAACATAAAATTAAGCGATGGAACCACCACTAAATCCCAAAGATTATACGTTCGTTGGGGTGAAGGATCGAGTTTCACTAAAGCCATTGCCTTT
>CAXHAW010000379.1:0-2159 GCA_964014525.1 uncultured bacterium | reverse complement strand
ATTCCGTGAAGTCTCGTGGGCTCGGAGATGTGTATAAGAGACAGGAAAATGACCCGTGGGTGTCATTTGAGTACGCTGAAATTTTCTCTGACTCCCAGGCCACACGGGTGTTTGGATTGAAGGACGTTCCGTGCCGTTCATTCCGCGCGGAGGTGGAGGGAAGCCATTCGGGGCAAGACCATTTGCACCTGAAATGGGACAAAGCAGAGGGGTGCAAGTACATCGGCATGGGCTTTCTGTGGAAAGACTTCCGCGGCAAGGATTTGCGGGCCATTTACCGCGAAGGGGCGATCGAGTTGATGATGCGGGTGGATGAAGGCTTCTTGACGAAAGTGCCGATGTTTTTCAGTTTGGAAGACTACGGTGGAAAGCGCTGTGTGACCAAGATGAGCCCCTTGGATATGGAGGGGGGTGGCGTGGGCACGGAGTGGACACGGGTCCGCATCCCACTGCAGGCCTTCCGGCCGGAGAGAAAGGGGGTCAACATGTCCAACATCAGAGAGTTGCGAATTGAGTTCCAGCAGTCCGGGGACGTACACGTGGACGACATTCGGGTTGTGCCGCACCAGCATGACTATGGTGTGGCGCCGTCTACATCGACGTACCGTGTCGAGTCACTGCCCTTTGCGATGGGCGCGGGCCAAGAATTCTGGTGGGGGATCAACGGGGCTGAATCAGATCACTTTCGATTCGCATCCTCGACTGAGGCTTTTGGAGGCTCGGAGACCTTGGTTGCCGATGTGGACGTGTCCGGTAAGAATCCTTGGGACAGTTTTGGATTTGGTGTGCACCAGTGGCTTGGGGTGGACGTGGCGGATATGCATTCGGCTTCGGCCATTCAGTTTCGGGTTCGTGCCAAGTCCGTGCCCAAACTCAGAATGATACTGTTTGCCTACAAAGGCAAGAGGCGGCGCATCCAGACGACCTTGAGTGAAGCGAATTTCCGTTCCGTGGGTCCCGAGGAATGGGAGGTTCGGGTTCCCATCAAGTCCATATCGGGTCATGAAGATTTGGATTGGTCGGCACTCAAAGAGTTGCGCTTCAAGGTGTTGAGGAACGCGCAATTTGTTGTTGGCGGATTCGAGCTTGCAGAGTTCCGGGGCAACCCGGCAAAACCATTCAAATGGAAGGGCGGATGAGGTGGTTCGTCATGTTCACAGCGTGGGTTGTTGTCCACTCCGCACTGATTGCCCAGGTTGGGCCTAGACACGTGGATGTCGTCCGTGAGGGAGCGGGTTTTTCATTGGAGCTGGATGGAGAGCCGTATCGCATCCTCGGTGCGGGTGCCAAGGCACATTTTCCATTGCTCAAGGCTTCAGGGGCCAATTCAATTCGGTTGTGGAGCACAGGCAAGGCCAACCTGTTGGATTCGGCGTTGCGGTATGACATGACCGTGACGCTTGGGCTGTATGTGCGGCCCGAGCGCAGCGGGATGGATTACAATGACGAGTATGCGGTTCGAAGCCAGATTGAACAGCTAAAATCGGACGTCTTGAAGTTCAAGGACCACCCTTCACTTTTGGTTTGGGGCATCGGAAACGAGATGGACCTGCGCTACTCCAACTTCAAGGTGTGGGAGACCGTTGAGGAGATTGCCGCGTTCATCCACGAGGTGGATCCGCACCACCCTACGATGACCGTGATTGCGGGGTTTGACCCGTCAAAATCGCACATGATTCGAACCCATTGCCCGAGTGTGGACATTCTTGGGGTCAATGCCTATGGGTCTATTGAGAATCTGCCGCTGAACATCCGTCGTTTCAATTGGGAGAAGCCTTACATCGTGACGGAATGGGGTGTAAATGGTCCATTTGAGGCCCGCATGACTGGGTGGAAGGCCAAGATTGAGCCTCCAGGAGGGGTCAAGGCCGAACAACGCAAGCGCCGCTACCTCGAGCTGATCGATGCGGACCGGGACCAATGCTTGGGCAGCTATTGCTTCCTCTGGGGGCAGAAGCAGGAAAGCACGGCAACATGGCACGGGATGTTTACCCACGACGGTCGACCCACGGATGCTGTCGATGCCCTGCATTATTGTTGGTCAGGTTCTTGGCCTGAGCACCGGGCTCCCTCTGTGATGGACATTCAACTCAATGGCATCGGATGGCGTAAGGCTGTCTCTTATACACATCTGACGCTGCCGACGATCCTACCTGTGT
>CAXHAW010000378.1:0-2209 GCA_964014525.1 uncultured bacterium | reverse complement strand
CCAGCGCATCGTGTGCTTCAGCGAGGTCGCAAATGCGGTCAATTTGTGCGACATACCCATCCATGGAGAAGACGCCATCTGTGACGATGACCTTGAATCGATGTCCGGCCTCGTTGGCTGCCTTGAGTTGCTTCTCGAGGTCGCCCATGTCGTTGTTTGCATAGCGGTATCGCGCAGCCTTGCACAGCCGCACACCATCGATAATGGAGGCGTGATTTAAGGAATCCGAGATGATCGCATCTTCCGCAGTCAGCAGAGGCTCAAACACGCCACCATTGGCATCAAACGCTGCCGCATACAGAATGGTGTCTTCTGTTTGGTGGAATTGGGCGATGGTGCGCTCGAGTTCTTTGTGGAGGTCTTGTGTGCCGCAGATGAACCGAACGGACGCCATTCCGAAGCCACGCTCGTCAATGGCCCGTTTGGCTGCTGCGACAACCCTTGGGTGGGAGGACAGCCCCAGATAGTTGTTGGAACAGAAGTTGAGCACTTCTCGGCCATCGTCAAGCCGGACGACAGCGTCCTGGACCGAGTGGATAATGCGCTCCTTCTTAAACAAGCCGTCTCTTTCGATGGAATCGAGTTCCGCCCGGAGGTGGGCTTTCATTGAACCGTACATGTCGACGAAGATAGCCGTGGGGCCTTCACCCCTCTTCTTGGTCCAGCCGGACAATCTTGTACATCATGATCCGCTTGTCATCCGTGCTTCTGACCCTTTCGATTAGGTTTCGGCCGAACCTGGCCTGGGCCTCCGCGTTGACCAATTGGATGTAACGGCTTCTTCTGGAGCGGCGGGTTTCTGGAGATTCTACCTTGTCCAAGTCAATGATCTGGTCGAATGCGTCGGCCCCCAATTGACGGCCGCTGTGCAACAGCATGACTTCGGTCTCTTTGGAAATGGAAACCCGGGTCATTTCCCCCTCTGAAGGGGCCACGGGAATGAACATTGTTTTTCGGCCTCGCAACGTCCGATCCAGGAGCAATACCACAAAGGCGATGGTCATCACCAAGGCCAAAGACCATACCCAAAGCTCTACATCCTGCTGTCTTTTGCTGGGTTCAGTTGGAAAATCAGCAGGCAGAATCAGCGGCGCCCACTGTCCATGCTGTGCGATATCCGTCACCACCTCCACAATCCGCTTTCCCGAAGCATTGACCATCAAGCTGTCCCCTTTCCATCCCAGCCAAAAATTGTCCGGGACATTTCCATCTCCAAGCTCAGACTGCATCGCGGCCGCAATCTTGCTTGGCGCCAAAATGAATTGAAGGTCAGATTTACGGATGATGAGCGCGCTACCCGAATGCATGGCAACTGCATAGTCACGCAGGTGCCAGGCCACGGTTCGGGCGCGCAATCGGGTGATGCTCGGGTTCAGTTTTCCCAGCGGCTTCCAGTCCATTCCACCGTGTGGCAGACTGATGACGGGGGTCGGTCCTTTCGCGAATTCCAAATCGCCATTGAGCATGATGAAGCAGGAAGCGGAGTCCAGAACAAAAACAAAGGCGTGTTCCGCACCATTTGGAGGAGCATTGGTTTGGCTTTGCTCCATTTCCCATGTTTGTTGGGAGTGGAACAGCCGTTGGGCATGGACGAACCAATTGGCACGGCCATTTTGGAAAAACAGTGTGCTGTCTTGCCAAAAGGCGATGGCACCATCTGAATGGCCGACCACGTTGCTGACGCTCGCGTTTTCAAGGGTTTCCCGGTTGTAGGTTATGTACCTGTGGTCGCCGACGACAAAGAGTGCGGTTTTACCCTCTGGGGAACGCATGCAGTGTATGCGACGCCGGACGGTCTTGTTGCGCGGCGATTCTGTCACGATTGAAAACGCGTCCAAGTCCGCTTTCAAAAGGCTGTCCAACAGCACCGGGTTCGCCCATTGGAGCGGTTCCCCAGGGTACCACCAGCGGGCATTTTTGTTGAACAGGATCGAATCCGGGGTGCATCCGCTTAGGTCAATCCCCTCTGTCTGCACAAGTGCAGACAGACGTGCTGTAGGAAGTGCCAGCAGCACCAAGAAAAAAATCCGTTTCCACATGTTCAATACGCGAAGGACAATATCGAGAAAGGGAGGCGCTTCGCAACGCGCTCACGCGGTTTACCTTCGCTGCCCATGTCCGAGCAGCCCGCCCGCACCCTTGTCACGTCGGCATTACCCTATGCCAATGGCCCGATTCACATCGGCCACATCGCTGGCGCATACCTGCC
>CAXHAW010000377.1:0-2220 GCA_964014525.1 uncultured bacterium | reverse complement strand
ACCCCGGACCTCTTGCATGCCATGCAAGCGCTCTAGCCAGCTGAGCTATACCCCCTCCACAAGGTGGTTTCCCACTTCCCTTTGGAAGCGGGGGGCAAATATAGACGCTTCCTTCGTTCACCCAACGGATCTTCTATTGGGCGACCCAGACACGCCTTCGGGTCCATCCGCCGCGGTTATCCGCCACGACCAAAACGCACCATCCGCCGGATTTTTCCCAAGTCCAGGCCCCTCCCCTCTGTCGGGCCAGATTTCTCCCCAAAGCATCGAATAAAGCCCATTGGGTGTCTTGAGAAAACTGCATGGTCGAACCGCATTGGACAGTGAGGGCATTCATACGGGAATCGGCCAGCCCGATGGGGTCTAGCCCGACGAAGGCGCCAGAGGGAAGCACTGCCTGTGCAGCGACCGTTTCAAACCCGTTGTTGAGCTGTTGGGTGGACAAGCGGAAAAGGGCTGCGTCTAGGCTTCCGTTGCCCGCGCCCAATGCCGTCCAACTGTTGCTGGCCCCAACCAGCAGTAGGCGCCCCTGGTCGTCCAAGGCCATGTCTCCAATCTCCTCTTCGCCTTCGCCGCCAAAAGTGTGTGCGCCAAACCAAGCGCCGGTGGCACCGAAACGCGTCTGCAAGAGGATGCCTGTGCCGCCTGCGCCCTCGGTGGTCGTTCGGGCGGCGCATTGGACCACATCGCCCGCCCACTGAATGGCCCGACCGGGGCGATCCTCTGCCGAGGCCGTCTCTTGAATCCAAGATTGGCCCCATGCAGAAGACGCATCCGGATCTGGGCTATCGGACAGCCTGCCGTAGACGGCGTCCAGAGTGCTGTCTTCGTTGAAGAGCGTACCCGACCACACCACGCCCTCGGGCCCTGCAGTCACATCGTGGATGGTGATGTTGGGGTCAGCGATGGGCGCGATGCCCACGATCTCGGGGTTGCCGTTGACCACAGACACCCGCAAAATGGCGGAGGGGGCTTCGGGGTTGGGGCCCAGCGTCGCGATGGACAGTGTGTCTGACCACCAATCAGCGGCTACGGGAACATGGTCCTCCCCGCCGTCCAGCCAGACGATGGTGGGGTCCGATTCAGTTTGTCCGTCCCAAAGGCCCACGCGAATGCCTGCCGGTCCGTCGGGAACGCTGGAGGGTGATTCGTGGCCAACCCACATGAAATTGCTGCCGTTCACAGGGACCAAAGCGGCTGAGGTGGTGACTCCACCAGATGACCAGGTGTGGCGTGCGATCACACCATTGTCCTGATTGACCCCCATCAACGTCGACTCCCATTGACCCCCCACAGGGGCATCGTACAGGACCCATGCGGTGGCGGAGTCCAGCGGACTGCGGACCACATCGCGAACCAGCAAAGCGGAGGGCGCATCGAGTGGTGCGCCCGGAGACCCCACAAACGCAAAGGACCAAGACCAGTTCAAGGCGGTGTCGAAGACCGTCACAAACCCCTTTCGGCCCAGTGGTCCACCCGGTGCCCAAACGGCCTGCCCTTCGGCCATGACGATGTCGCTGGTGGTCTCCCCTGCCATGATCACCCCATGTGAATCCGCCCAGACGGCCTTGGCTTCATCTTGACCTTCCGCACCAAACAGCTTGACCTCAACCGTGCCCGGCGACTGTCCCAAAATGGACATGGCCAGGGACATCAAGACACCGAGGGAAAGCCAGCTGCGCATCAGGATGTGGCGTCGAGGTAAGCCGCGCGCATGACCTTCATCTGCCTCGCCAATTCCGCGAAACCGCCGAGTGCAAGCATGTTGGCGCCATCGCTCTTGGCCTCAGCGGGGTTGGGGTGGGTTTCGATGAACACCCCATCCGCTCCGGCAGCCACTGCTGTCCGAGCCATGTGGGCAATCAGCTCTGGTCGACCACCGGTCACACCGGAGGCTTGATTGGGCTGCTGCAGGCTGTGCGTCAGGTCCATGATGGTGGGCGCAAATGCACGCATCGCCTGAAGCCCGCGGAAGTCAACCACCAGATCTTGGTAGCCGAACGTCGTGCCCCTTTCGGTGACCCAAGCCTTGGCGTTTCCGCTTTCGCGAACCTTGGTGACCGCGTGCTCCATGGCCTCTGCACTGAGGAACTGGCCCTTTTTGATGTTGACGGTCTTGCCTGTTTTGGCCGCCGCCACCACCAAGTCGGTCTGGCGACAGAGAAAGGCCGGAATCTGAAGCCTGTCTCTTATACACATCTCCGAGCCCACGAGACTTCA
>CAXHAW010000376.1:0-2224 GCA_964014525.1 uncultured bacterium | reverse complement strand
AGCGGAAAACCCAACCTGCCCTCACCTGCCTCGAGATGCAGGTCCAAGATCTCTTTGAGTCGGGGAGGTCCATACACGTTCAAAGACCGCGTTCTCCCCAGCAAATTGAACGTGGAGATCAACCCGGGCAAGCCAAAATAGTGGTCCCCGTGAAGGTGAGAGATACAAATGTGATCAATGCGCATCATGCGAATGCGCTTGGATCTCAATGCAATCTGTGTCCCCTCCCCACAATCAAACAGAAACTGTTTTTCGTGGACGTTGATGACCTGTGCTGTTGGGTTTCTGCCAGGCAAAGGGAGCGCAGCACCGCATCCCAAAATATGGACCTCGAAGCGCAAGCGCTCTAGCGCTGCACCAAAAGTCTCCGCACCTGAACGGCTTCGCCTTTCTCCATGCGGAGGAAGTACACGCCTTCAGCCCAATCGTCACAAGACAGGGTCGTCTGTGCTGACGTTCCAGTCCACGTTTTGATGAGTCGACCCTCTGCACCCATCAACTGCATCTGAGTCCCCTCAGTGCCCGTCAAGGTGAATTGATCGGAAGCCGGATTGGGATACACAGAAAGGCGCAAAGCACCCTGTTCACTCAACGAATTGGTCGGATCCACAATAGAAAATGGCAATCCATCAAAGCTGAACGGGGTGGCCAAAGGAAATCCGAATATTGTAGACCAAACATTGACTTCCATCGCCAATTCATAGTTTCCAATGACGGTTGGAACGCCCGTGAACGTGGCACAGTATTGGCTTCCGCCGAGGAAAGTGCAGGGATCCTCGCAATCTCCATTGTTGTTGCACGTGTAATCCATGCCCACTTCCGCAAACGTGATGGATTCGGTTGTGATCGGATCGACCAGCACAACAGATTCAATGACCACCGAATCAATCGGAGCATTCAACGGAGTATCGGGAACAACATCGACAGCGAATGAAGGAACGAGGAGGTGGACATCATCCGTGTAAGCCACGCCGATGGAGGCCTGATCAAAAAAGGTGGTTTCTCCATCGGGGTTCAGGCCCCAAGTTTCCTCACCGAAGTCAACGGCTCCGGGATCACACTGGGCCTGAATATTGAAAGCCGAAAACAGCACCACTGCGGATGCAACAAGACGAAATTGGTTCATAATGTAAAGGATCAAAGGTCGCGCTCCACTTCTTCCATGTAGACGAAATCAATCGCCTCTTGGGCTGTGGCCACTATTTTAAGAATGTTATCTAACTGACTGATAGTTACGAGCTTAGAGACTGCTGGCTGAAGGCCGCACAACACAAAACTCCCTCCCGTGTCACGGCATCCGCGATGTCCGATCAAAACGGCACTCAGCCCGCTGGAGTCAATATACCGTGTCGCACTCAGGTCCAAGACGATGTTTCTGTGGCCCTCCTTGTTGGCAAGGACCAGTTCTGCTTTGAGCTCGGGAGCACATAGTGCATCCAACTTCTCCACTTTGGCGGTCACCAGAACCACCTTCTCTCGCTTGTCGACTTCGAATTTCATGTCGCGAATCTGTATCGGCCGAAAATAGGTCAATCCTCCGACCCGCCCAATCGACCTGCCAAGAGGTACAAGACAGCCATTCGGACCGCCACTCCATTTTCGACTTGATCCAAGATGACAGCATCATCGCCATCGGCAACGTCACTTCCAATCTCAACCCCTCGGTTCATGGGCCCCGGATGCAGGATAACCGGGCGATGCGCTAGCCGTGAAAGCCGCTCTTCAGTGATTCCAAATTGAGCGTGATACTCCTCCAGACTTGGGAAATAGGGGACATCCGTCCCTTGTCTTTCCAGTTGAATGCGAAGCACATTGGCCACATCACACCACGCCAGCGCCTCGTTTACATCGTGCCCAACTCGAACCCCCAAAGCGCTGAAATGCTTCGGAATTAAGGTGGCAGGTCCACACACCATCACTTCCGCCCCCAGCAAACGGAGACACAAAACGTTGGACAAGGCAACCCGACTGTGCCGTATATCGCCAAAAATGCACACGTGCTTTCCCTCGAGCGTTCCCAGCTTCTCCGTTAATGTAAACGCATCCAAAAGCGCTTGAGTCGGGTGCTCATGCGTACCATCGCCAGCATTAATAATGGGCACACCGATCTTTTCGGATAGATAATGTGGAGCACCTGGATGTGGATGTCGGATGACCACCATGTCCACCTTCATCGCCAAAATATTGCGAACAGTGTCTGTCAGTGTCTCCCCCTTCTTTACAC
>CAXHAW010000375.1:0-2229 GCA_964014525.1 uncultured bacterium | reverse complement strand
ATTGTAAACGAAACGGGCCTCACCCAATGGGGAAGGCCCGTTTCATAGAAAAGTTTCAATGGTCAGTGTGCCTCTTCGCCATCGCCTAGTGGGACGGTTTGGGGCACAAAATCCTCCTCAAAAGCTGGGTTGCTGTAATCATACGCCCAGCGGTGCACCTCAGGCAATGCACCTGGCCAGTTGCCATGCACATGTTCCACCGGCGTGGTCCATTCCAGCGTGTTTGAAGCCCATGGGTTCTCGGTGGCTTTCTGTCCTCGGAAAATGCTGTAGAAGAAGTTGAACAAGAACAACAACTGAGATATGGCCCCGACGATGGCAAATACCGAAATGACCGGATTGAGGTCGGCTGTGGTATTCAAGAACTCAAACGAACTGTACTCGTAGTAACGACGAGGCGCCCCTGCCATCCCCACAAAGTGCATCGGAAAAAACACGCCGTAGCCACAAACGATGGTCATCCAAAAGTGAGCGAAGCCCAACTTCGAGTTCAACATGCGCCCAAACATCTTCGGGAACCAATGGTAGACCCCGGCGAGCAAACCGAAAATGGCCGACATCCCCATCACAATATGGAAGTGTGCCACCACGAAATAGGTGTCATGCACTGAAACGTCCAAGGCCGAGTCTGCCAAAATGATCCCAGTCAATCCACCGGTGACAAACGTGCTCACCAAACCGATGGAGAACAGCATGGCCGGTGTGAACCGGAGGTTTCCCTTCCAAAGCGTTGTGATGTAGTTAAATGCCTTCACCGCTGAAGGAATGGCAATCAACAACGTGGTGAACACGAACACGGAGCCGATGAAGGGGTTCATCCCCGTCACGAACATGTGGTGACCCCAAACAATGAAACTCAGGAAACCAATGGCGAGGATAGAACCAATCATCGCTCGGTACCCGAAAATGGGCTTTCGCGCATTGGTCGCAATCACTTCAGAGCTGATTCCCAAAGCCGGCAACAGCACGATATACACCTCAGGGTGACCGAGGAACCAGAACAGGTGTTGGTATAGAATTGGTGAACCTCCTGTCACATCGAGGGCTTCACCTCCAATGAAAATATCACTTAGATAGAACGCTGTTCCCATGGAGCGGTCCATCAACAACAACACCACTGCAGAAACCAAAACAGGAAAACTCAAGACCCCAAGAATTGCTGTAATGAGGAAAGCCCAGATGGTCAGCGGCAAACGCAGCATCTTCATGCCTTTCGTCCTCAGATTGATCACGGTCACGATGTAGTTCAGTCCTCCGAGCAAGGAACTCACCACGAACAGCACCATGGCGACCAGCCACAGGGTCATCCCCGTTCCACTGCCCGGCATGGCCTGAGGCAAGGCGCTCAGCGGCGGATACACCGTCCAGCCCCCAGACGCGGCACCACCCTCTACAAACAAGGAGAAGACCATAATCAAACTGGAGACCAGAAAGAACCAATAACTCAACATGTTCAGGAACCCTGAGGCCATGTCACGTGCGCCAATCTGCAGTGGAATCAGCAGATTGGAAAAGGTGCCGCTCAAGCCTCCCGTGAGGACAAAGAAGACCATGATGGTGCCATGGATGGTCACCAATGCGAGATAAGCGTTGCGATCAAGAATGCCCCCAGGCGCCCACTTGCCCAAGAAGGTTTCAAGAATGGCAAAAGGTTGCCCTGGCCAACCCAACTGCAAGCGGAAGAAAACAGAGAGTGTCACAGCAAGAATCCCCATGAAAACAGCCGTAATCAGGAACTGCTTTGAGATCATCTTGTGATCCATACTGAAGACGTACTTGGAGATGAAGCTCTCCTTGTGGTGTGCGTGTGCGCCCATGATTTCCTTTTCGTTGGGGTTCAGTGGATCATTGCCATTTCACCACCTTTAGCCAATTCAACATCAGCTGTAGGGATGGGTTCACTGTCTGGCGTGGCCGGGGCCTCCTCGTCCACAAGGAAGACGTCCTGTTGCTCGATCCATGCATCGTACTCCTCCTGAGACTCGACAATGACATCCATCTTCATATTGAAGTGAGCCGCCCCACAAACCTTGTTGCAGAGAAGAACATAATTGAAATCCGGGTCATCCAAAATGACCCGCATGCTGTCCGTTGTGATAATGGGGGTCATCTTGAAGCGGGTGGGGACGCCCGGCACCGTGTTCATCTGGGTCCGGAAGTGCGGCATAAACGCGGAGTGAATCACGTCTCGACTGCGAAAAACAAACTCCACTTCCTGACCAATCGGGA
>CAXHAW010000374.1:0-2232 GCA_964014525.1 uncultured bacterium | reverse complement strand
CTCGTGGGCTCGGAGATGTGTATAAGAGACAGCTGCCGCGCCTCCTGCCATCGCGGTTTGCATGGTCGCCCATGAGGGCACAACCATACCAGGCGCCTTTTCGAGCACTGACTTCAGCCCCTGCTCAAAGCCGCCCCCCATAGCACGCTTCTTGCTTTCTTTATTTTTCTCTTCGCTCACTTCTCTTTCAATTTTCGCTTCAGCACCTCCCGCAGATTGCGCCGTGCCTTGGCGTAATTCGATTTCGACGTCCCCTCTGAAATCCCCAGAAATTCTGAGATTTCCCGATGGCTGTGGTCCTCGAGTGCAAACAGATTAAAGACCGCCCGATACATGGGCGACAATTTTTCCATCGCTTCGAAAACATCCCTGTAATCGAGTCCAGCCCACTCGGGGCCTTCCCCTTCATCCGAGCGCTGACGCTCGGAAAGGACATCCAACATCTCCTCGTTCTCTCCCACCCATTGCAGTTGTTTGTTGGCACGCAAAGCGTCGATCGCCATGTGGACCATAATCCGCCTCAACCAGCCTTCAAAAGACCCCTTGAAGGTGTAGCCCCCTATGTTGCCAAACACCTTGATGAATCCATCCTGCAATACATCCAGTGCCTCCTGCTCACCCGAGATGTAGCGTCGAATCGCCAACAGCATCCGAGGCGCAAAAGCCTCGTATATATGTTGTTGTCCTCGCTGCTCACCCGCTTGCGCAGACAGAATCCAGTCTTTCAACTGTTCCTGCTTGACAGGCACGCTCGGGGAGTTGACGAATCGATTCACCTTTGGTTGCCCCTGCTCGCATGCTCATTCACAAAATGAACCAATCGCCAACGAGGCGTCGACAATATCGAAAAGGAATGGCCCCTATAGATGCCTCCTCGAGTTAGTTTCGCACGATGCGCGTTGTGGTCGGATTATCCGGAGGAGTGGACAGCAGCGTGGCCGCCTCGCTGCTTCAGCGAGAAGGCCATGAGGTCATCGGCATCTTCATGCGCAATTGGGTCGACGATTCCGTCACCCTTGATAACGCCTGCCCTTGGGTCGACGACGCAAACGACGCCCTGCTCGTGGCACAACATCTCGGCATCCCTTTTCAGGTCATCGACCTCTCAGATGCCTACAAAGAGCGCATTGTAAATCACATGTTCGCAGATTACGCAGCGGGCCGAACCCCGAACCCAGATGTGCTTTGCAACGTGAAATAAAATTCGATTTATTTCGACAAGCCGCTATGCAATTGGGTGCAGATGCTGTGGCCACTGGTCACTATTGTCGTAAAGACAGCACGCCTGATGGCCACCATCGCCTCCTTGCCGGAATCGATTCCAACAAGGACCAGAGCTACTTTCTCTGCCAAGTCGACCAAGCGCAATTGGCCGATGCTCTGTTTCCCGTGGGGGAACTGAATAAGCCCGACGTGCGGCGCATCGCCACTGAAATCGGACTGCCCAACGCACAGAAAAAAGACAGCCAAGGCCTCTGTTTTGTGGGAAAAGTCAAGCTTCCTGAATTCCTGCAACAGCAACTGGAGGTCCAACATGGCCCCATTCTCAAGGTCCCTGCAGACGCTGTTGTTCCCGGAGACCATCCTTGGTCCGAACCGCAAATCGATTTGGGCCACTCCGTCGAGGTTGGAACCCATCCTGGCGCCCATTTTTTTACCATTGGCCAACGCCGAGGACTGAATGTGGGTGGACACACAGAACCCCTTTTTGTCATCGGAAAGGACATGTCGACCAACACCCTTTTCGTGGGCGAGTCAGATCGTCACCCCGGCCTCAAGCGACATGGCTTGAGCATGGCGCCAAAAGACGTCCACTGGGTCCGACCCGACCTGAAGCCTGACGACCACCTCCCCATGCGGGTTCTCGCTCGCTTCCGATACCGTCAGCCGCTCCAATTGGCCACCCTGACCCTGCATGGCGAAGACATCGCCACGCTGGTATTTGATGACCCGCAATCCGGCATTGCATCTGGGCAATTCGCCGCTTGGCACGACATCAAAACAGGAGAGGAAGTGTTGGGCAGTGGCATCATTTCTTGACACCGCACCCCCCGTTTTCCTCAATCAGGTCCTGTCTCGAAGGAGATACTCATTTCGGCCCGGTGCGTTCCGGGTGGTCAGTTCGCCAATGAATCCAGCCAGGAACAACTGCAGGCCCATCACCATACAAGCAAGGGCGACGTAAAACGCACTGATTTCTGCAATGTTCTTCGCTTCGAGGCCCTGACTCTG
>CAXHAW010000373.1:0-2239 GCA_964014525.1 uncultured bacterium | reverse complement strand
AACGAAAGAAGCGCTGACGATCAAGGAAGAAGAGGAGAAGCCAAAAAAGAAAGACAAGGCAGGATCCACAGTAAAAGTGGTTGGCAAAGTTGATCTCGACTCAGTCGCTCCAAAGCGAAAGACAAAGAAACCCGCCGCCAAAAAAGAGGACCCCGCACCCAATGCCCCAGTCGCAAAAGAGGCCCCAGTCGCGAAAGAGGCCCCGGTCGCAAAAAAGGCCCAAAAAGTTGAAACCCCTGCCGTCGAAAAACCAGCAGAGGTAGTGCGCGCCAAAGCAGAAAAACTGACCGGACCAACAGTTGTCGGAAAAATTGAACTGCCCGTCGAAAAAAAGGCAACCACGGCCGGCGAGAAAAGGAAGCGCAAGCGCATCACCAAAGTGGACGTGGAAGCAGCTGGCAAGCAAGCCGGCAAACGCGGACGCACGGTAACAGGCGCACCGCGCAAGGAAATCTCCGACAAGGACATCCAGAAAGAAATCAAGGACACACTGGCTCGCCTCAGCAAAGGCAAGAAAACCCAAGCCAGTGCCAAAACCCGTCGCGCAAAACGGGATGCCAAAGCAGAACGGGTCGAGCGCGAGCAGCTTGCCCAAATGGAGGCAGCGCACACCTTGGAGCTGACCGAATTCGTAACAGCCTCCGAGTTGGCCACATTGATGGACGTCTCGGTAAACGAAGTCATCTCCGCCTGTATGTCTCTCGGTATGATGGTGTCCATCAACCAACGACTCGACAAGGAGACCATCGGCATCATCGCCGAAGAGTTCGGATATGGCGTGGACTTTGTTTCAGCAGAGGTTCAAGAGGCCATCGAAGTGGAGTCGGACAGCGAGGGCGATCTCGTCTCTCGCCCACCGATTGTAACGGTCATGGGCCATGTCGACCATGGAAAAACGTCCTTGCTTGACTATATCCGGAACACCAACGTGATTGATGGTGAAGCGGGTGGGATTACACAACACATTGGCTCCTACAGTGTTTTGCTAGAGGGGGGGGCACGGATGACCTTCATCGATACACCTGGCCACGAGGCCTTCACGGCCATGCGTGCCAGAGGTGCACAGGTCACTGACCTCGCAGTCATCATCGTCGCCGCCGACGATGCAGTGATGCCCCAAACGAAAGAGGCCATCAGCCACGCGCAAAGCGCAGAAATTCCCTTCCTCATCGCCATCAATAAGTGTGACCGGGAAGAGTCCAACCCGGACAAAATCCGCACCGAACTTGCCGAATTGGGCATTCAAGTCGAAGAGTGGGGCGGAAAGACACAGAGCCAAGAGATCTCTGCCAAGACCGGCATGGGCATCCCAGAATTGCTTGAAAAAGTGACCCTGGAAGCTGAACTGCTCGAACTCAAAGCCAACCCGCAGAAACGGGCCGTGGGCACCATCATCGAATCCAGCCTCGACAAGGGCAGAGGATACGTGACCAACCTCATCGTGTCCGCCGGAACACTTCACATCGGTGACGCCATGCTTGCCGGACAATACAGTGGAAAGGTCCGCGCCATGAACAATGAACGTGGCGAGGCACTTCAAGAGGCCGGCCCCTCAACCCCTGTATCCGTACTCGGTCTGGACGGGGCCCCCAACGCCGGAGATGAATTCCACATCTTCGAAGGCGAGAAAGAAGCCCGCACCATCGCCCAAAAACGACAACAACTCCAGCGTGAGCAGGGCATCCGGACACAAAAGCAAGTCACCCTCGAAGAACTCGGCCGCCGAATTGCCGTGGGCGAATTCAAGGAGCTCAACCTCATCATCAAAGGCGATGTGGACGGTTCAACCGAAGCGCTAGCAGACTCATTGCTCAAGCTGACCACAGAGAAGGTTCAAGTGAACGTCATTCACAAGGCAGTTGGACAGATTTCCGAAAGTGACGTCCTTCTTGCCTCTGCTTCAGAAGCGATCATCATCGGTTTCCAAGTGCGACCCAGTGGCAGTGCGAGAAAACTCGCAGAAAAAGAAGGCATCCAGATCCGCCTCTACTCCATCATCTATCAAGCGATTGAGGAGATGAAGGAGGCCATGGAGGGCTTGCTTTCAGCCAAAATCGAAGAGCGCATTGTCGGCACCGCCGAAATCCGCGAAACGTTCAAGATTTCCAAGGTGGGTACCATTGCCGGTTGCTTGGTTACAGACGGCACCATCCACCGGAACCATGGCATCCGTGTCATTCGGGACGGCATCGTGGTCTACACCGGTGAACTCGGGTCACTCAAGCGATTCAAGGATGAC
>CAXHAW010000372.1:0-2259 GCA_964014525.1 uncultured bacterium | reverse complement strand
CATGTCCTTGCCTTGTGAGGCCTGCCATGATCCGTCGCGAAAGTCTGAAGACCCGAGACGGCCATCCACAAGGGCATTGTCTCCACCGCCCGTATACCAGGGGCTGGGTTCGTAATCCAACCCAATCGGACAGAAGGTGGCGGCGTGTCCATTCAATGGAAAAACCTCCACTTGCCCCGTCCAGTTTCCCCTTTGGCCGACCTCCATACCGATGGTCCCTCTCCCCTCCAGCACCATGACCGAATCCGAAACAACAGCGCGACCGTCCCCGCTCCATTCCCCTCTTCCTTCCACACCTCGGCCGGTGGCGCGAATCTCCACCGCAAGCCCCCCATCTGGACCAGCCGATGTCTCCAGTGCAAAGGGCGTGGTTTCGAGGCCGTAGGCCACATCCATCGCGTCCAATCGCGGATAGAATGCATCCAATCGGGCAACAAAATCAACGTAAGCTCCCTCTACTGCTGTCCGTTTCGGCCCACTCCAAAACACCTCTGCCAACGCCGTTAACCTGGGATACACCATGCCTTCCACCCGCTCCTGAGGCGCATGCTCAGTCCACATGTTTCCCTCGCCTCCCAAAATCCGACCAGGGCCATGGGACAGCGAGTCCGGCATGGGATTGAAGCTGTATGCCTCCTCCAAATCGGTGCTCCTGACCGGATAATCCAAATAACAGTGGCTGGTGGGCGACACGACCACATCTGCACCCAAGTGTACGGCTTCTGCTGCCCCCTCCATACCGCGCCAACTTTGAACTGCGGCACCCTCAGGCAAGCCCCCCTCCAATATTTCATCCCAACCGATGATGGTCTTCCCTTTGGATTCGAGGTAGCGGCCCATCCGGCCAATGAACCAGCGCTGCAACTCTTCCTCATTGGCCAATCCCTCAGCCTTCATGCGCTCTTGACACAAGGGACACTCCTCCCAGCGAACCTTGGGTGCCTCATCACCTCCAATGTGGATTCTTGGCCCCGGAAAAAGCCGAACCACCTCATCCATGACCTCCTGAAGAAAAACGAACGTTTCCTCCTTGCCCGCACAATAGATGTCCTTGAAAACACCCCACCGGTGGGGCACCGCGAGGGTGTCCCCCGTGCACCCCAACTCCGGATAGGCCGCGATCGCGGCGGAACTGTGTCCAGGCATTTCAATCTCAGGGATGATTTCGATGTGGCGTGCCGCGGCGAAGGCCACCACCTCCTGAATGTCCTCGGTCGTGTAATAGCCGCCATGCCGAGACCCATCTGACTCCGTGCGCCAAGCAGCGATTTCAGTCAGTCGAGGCCGCGAATGAATCTCAATCCGCCAGCCCTGGTCCTCGGTAAGGTGCCAATGCAAAACGTTCATCCCGTGAAGGGCCAGCGTCTCGATTTGTTTCCTCACGAATGCGACATCCTGAAAGTGTCGACACCCATCCAACAAGAGGCCCCTGTGCTCGAAAACGGGTGCGTCTTCAATCACCACTCCAGGAATATTGAATCCAACTTCGCACCCCGTTTCGCACGCGACCGGAAGGATTTTTCTCAGGGTCATCCACCCTCGAAAAAGGCCGGTAGGGCTCGAGGCACTGATTTCCATATTGCCACTGTCCACCACCAATCGGTAAGCCTCTTTGCCCAACACAGCGTCATCCCAAACGAATTGCAAATCCGCGCTGTTGTCCTCCACAGCTTGCAACACGATGCCCGCCTCATCCCACCAACGTTGAACCACATCCTGCTCGGCCAGCCAGTCCTTTGGCCACGCCACCGTCAAGTGGCCATCACAAACAAAGCCAGCATCCAACGGCTCGATGGACTGGGGAACCGGGACCAAACCTTCAAGGCTTCCCCCCTGTGACTCCCGCTCAACACAACCTGAGGCCAAGAGAACAATGAAAAGGAAAGGAGACGTGCTCCGAATTGAATTCGACAACATGCGCTCAAGGTCGGTCAGCAGAAGCAACCGACATCACCAAGGCCTGAACGCGCCCTGGGCCAACACATGTGCGCCCTGCATCAAACAGCCTGCCTTTGGCGCCCGGAAACGGGACTCTGCAACTCGCATGAACCGCCTCAACACCCGCAGCCAATAGCGTGGAGACGTGATCGGGCTGGACCCCAGCACCTGCGACAACCGTCAGTCCAGAAGCCACACTCTCGCGAATGCCATCCACTCCCTCCGTGGCGGTTGCCTTGCCTCCACTGGTCAGCACAGTGCGGATTCCCGAGTCAAGGAGCTGCTGTCGCGCCAAGGCATGGTCCGCCGCCTCATCAAAAG
>CAXHAW010000371.1:0-2270 GCA_964014525.1 uncultured bacterium | reverse complement strand
CCCAGAGGCATAGCCGCTGCATGCGCACCGGCCACCGCCCTGCGCAACCTAGAATGGAACAACGTCCGAGCCCTTCTCGAAAACGGAGGTTCCCTTTGGTACAACCGGTCCATTGACAAAGGCGCCTACATGGTCCCCAAAGAATCAGGGGTCAGCGTGGTATATGGAGGCGCCTTGTGGCTTGCCGGAATCAGTCCAGACCAACAGCTCAAACTGGCTGCTGCCCGATACAGAACGAATGGAAACGACTTCTGGCCGGGACCGCTGACCAACAATGGCACCGCCGAAGTTGATGACGCGACCTGCTCTGCCTACGATCAGTTTACCATCTGCGAGCGCCAAGATGCCATGCGCCACCGCCAATACTTCGATTGTGTCGCAGACCCCACGTGTGACATAGAAACCGAGTTTCCCGAAGGATATTCTATCCCCGGCTACTTCTATGAGTACCCTGCTCACGGCAACGTCGCCCTCAACCAAGACTACTACCTCGCCCCCTTCTATGACTACAATGGAGACGGGAGCTATGACCCTTCCTTGGGAGACTATCCCTGGTATGACTTCCTGCAAGAAATCGACTGTGGAAACCGACGCCGAGAAGACGAGGTGCCACTCTACGGCGACCAGACCTACTACTGGATTTTCAACGACAAAGGCAATGTCCACACCGAGTCCCTTGGAGAGCCCATCGGGATGGAAATTCGCGCCCAGAGTTTCGCGTTCAGCACGAACGACGAGATCAACAACATGACCTTCTGCAACTACGTCCTGATCAACCAGGGCACGCAGACGTTGACCAACACCTACTTCTCCCAATGGGTCGACTGTGACCTCGGAGGACACATCGACGACTACGTGGGGTGTGACGTTCAGCGCGGACTTGGCTATAGCTACAACGGGGACGAGTTTGATGAGGCCACCAGCTACTCCATCGGTTACGGCGAACAACCGCCCGCCATGGGCATCGATTTCTTCGAGGGGCCTTACCAAGATTCAGATGGCCTGGACAACCCCCTCACCACCGTGTTTACCGACGCAATCGATTCCCTCGGGATTCCCTATCGCGGCATTGGCATCGGCTATGGAGATGGCATCATCGACAACGAGCGCTACGGCATGCGCAAGTTCCTCTACTACAACTGGTCGAGCGGAATCGACGGGCAGCCGAGCCAAAGCGTGCACTACTACAACTACATGCGCGGGTATTGGAAAAATGGCCAGCGCATGGCCTACGGTGGCAACGGCATCACAGAAACCTCAGGGGCCAACCTGAGCATCCCCGCTGACTACATGTACCCTGGGGACACTGACCCTTACCAATGGGGCACGGTCGGACAGGAGGTCGATCCCTGGACAGAGCAAACCGCTGGGAATCCCGAAGGCGACCGTCTGTTTCTGCAGTCTGCAGGTCCCTTTACCCTCGAGCCCGGAGACTACAACAACATCACGGTCGGCATGGTCTATGCGCGCGCCGATGTAGGCGATGCCTTTGCTTCAGTTGAATTGCTGCGGATCGCCGATGACAAGGCCCAAGCCCTGTTCGACAACTGCTTCGAAATCGTTTCCGGTCCGGATGCACCGGACATCACCATTCAAGAATTGGACAAGGAGGTCATCCTCATGCTGACCAACGACAACCCCCTGTCCAACAACTTCCAAGAAGGGTATTTGACCTTCGATCCGGGCACGCCGACACTGAAAACCGACGGGACACCACTCGATACACTGGCCAGAAGCTATGTGTTCGAAGGCTATAAGGTGTACCAGGTGGTGGACCGGACCGTCGGACCCGACGAGCTTGGAAATCCAGACCGTGCGCGCCTCATCGCCCAATGCGATGTCCAGAACGACGTGGACATGCTAATCAACTATTCCTTTGATGCCTTGATCCAGACATCCGTGCCCCAGCTCATGGTCGAAGGGGAAAACGAGGGCATCCGCCACAGCTTCCAAGTCGAATTCGACGCCTTTGCCCAAGGCGACAACCGGCTTGTGAACTACAAACGGTATTACTTCATGGCCATCGCCTATGGCTACAATGAATACGAGCCGTTCAACTTGAATTCAGGCTCAGGACAAGACGTTCCCTACCTGTCCTCTCGGAAAAGCGCCACTGGCTCCATTCGCATCTATGAAGCCGAGCCCCATCCGACCACAACGGAAAACAATGGGTCCGTGCTCAATGCGGCCTATGGCGATGGCATGTCGCTCACCCGGATTTCGGGCAAGGGCAACGGCACGCACGTCATCGACATCACCGCCGAGAGTGA
>CAXHAW010000370.1:0-2279 GCA_964014525.1 uncultured bacterium | reverse complement strand
TTCTCTCGCGCATGCTGGCCGGTTCTGGGTTGTCTCTCGCTGTTGGACTCGTGGCCGTGCTCCTCTCCCTGCTGATCGGTGTGCCGCTGGGCGCCTTTGCGGGATACCTTGGCGGCCGGTTTGATGCCGCCGTAAGCTGGCTTCTCCAAGTGATGTGGAGCATCCCGACCCTGCTTCTTGTGCTGGCCATCACACTGGCCTTCGGCAAGGGCTTCGAACAGGTCTTCATCGCCATCGGACTGAGCATGTGGGTGGAGGTGGCCAGGGTGGTGCGGGGACAAACCTTGGCCCTGCGTCACATCGAGTGGGTCGAGGCCGGTCGCGTGCTCGGGTTGTCTACCCCGCGCATTGTGCTGGGGCACATCCTCCCCAACCTTGCTGGCCCCATTGCCGTGCTCGCGTCGGCCAACTTTGCTGCCGCCATTTTGATCGAAGCGGGGCTCAGCTTCATGGGCGTGGGCGCCCAAATTCCCATGCCCAGCTGGGGCAATCTCATCCGTGATCACTACAGCACCATCCTGACTGGCCACGCGCATCTCGCGCTCATCCCTGGGGCATGCATCGTGTCACTCGTTCTGTCCTTTAATGCATTGTCCAACGCGTTGGCTCGACAGGCAGCCCGGCCTTCAGCGTCGTAAATTGCGGATGCCATGAATGCACAGTCCAGAATCTATGTCGCCGGCCACCGAGGAATGGTGGGAAAGGCCATCTGCCGTGCCCTCAAAAACCAGGGTCTGCCAGACCCCATCACCTTCACAAGCGCAGAACTTGACCTCCGAGACCAAGCGGCCGTCGCTGACATGATGGTCCGAGAAAAACCGACGCATGTTTTCGTTGCAGCGGCCAAGGTGGGTGGCATCCACGCCAACAACATGTACCGTGCAGACTTTCTGTACGACAACCTCATGATTGAGGCCAACCTCATCCATGCCGCACACCAAGTGCACGTGGAGAAGCTGCTTTTCCTCGGGTCCAGTTGTATCTATCCCAAAATGGCCGCACAGCCGCTCGCGGAGGACGCCCTCCTCTCCGGGACACTCGAACCCACCAACGAGCCCTATGCCATCGCGAAAATCGCCGGCATCAAACTGTGCGAGGCCTATCGCGATCAGCACGGGACCAACTTCATTTCTGCCATGCCCACTAACCTGTATGGACCGGGCGACAACTATGACCTGCAAAACAGCCATGTGGTTCCTGCTTTGCTGCGGAAGTTCCACGAGGCAAAAGTCCAAGGCTCCCCCACCGTCACATGCTGGGGATCTGGCTCCCCCCGGAGAGAGTTCCTCCATGTCGATGACCTTGCCGACGCCTGCCTCTTCCTCATGCAGGAATACAACGACAAGCCCTTCGTCAATGTGGGCACCGGTATAGACCTGCCCATCAAAGCCTTGGCAGAAACAATCAAAAGCATCGTCGGATTTGAAGGGGACATCATCTGGGACACAACCAAACCAGATGGGACACCGAGAAAACTCATGAACTGCGACCGGATCCACACCCTCGGATGGAACCACCGCATCGAACTTGAGGAAGGCCTCCGCAACGTTTACGAAGAATACAAGGCCCACCCCAACGCAGTCCGCGCAAAATGAAGATGCGCTGCTGCCTGCTGCGCATCCCATTCTTCATTGGGGCGGTCCTCTGGAACACAGGAACCGCATCCTGCCAAATCATCGTTCCGGACCGACTCCCCAACGGTCACCGCATGCCGGTGCTGACCACCATGGCAGAGTCGGGGCGCCTGACACACGATTCCATCCGAACACTTCCTTCCGGGGACGGCGGTCGAGACACCTGGTGGCACAGACATGCTCTTTTTGCAGAAGGGCCAGTTCAGGTGACCATGGACCCTGTGGTCGACTATGCCAAGCAAGGGCGACAAACGGGAGCGTCTGGTGCCCCTGCCAAAAGAGAGTCCGGTTTTCAGAACATCCGCGGCGTCCGCTATTCAGGCAACATCGACAGCACCATCACATTTGGTGGAAAGGTGCTCGAAATACAGCGGGTCCTTGTGGGACCGGAGACAGAGTACGTTCTGGCTGCTCAGGGATACCCCGGCATGGGCCCAGGCAAACTAAGGCCCATCGAAAATGGCCTTTTTGGCATCGACCACAGCCTCGCAGAAGTCTGGTTTGATGCCAAAGCCTCCAATCGAATTCGCCTTCAATGCGGCTTGGGCTCAGTCGGAATGGGCCCGGGCACACGCAACCTCTTGTGGAATGCCGACATGGCCCCCGCCCCCTACCTGCTTGTGGACATCGATCCTGTCTCTTATA
>CAXHAW010000369.1:0-2286 GCA_964014525.1 uncultured bacterium | reverse complement strand
TGTCCGAGGAAGGCGCCCGCATTTCAGGCGAAATGACCCTCGATCGATCCAAGTTTGACGTCCAATTCCGAAGTCAATCCTTTTTCGATGCGAAGGCCCTCGGAGACAAGCTCATCTATGATGAGTTCACGATTGGGTTTGACCTCGTGGCAGGCAAGTAATCGCATTGCACACAATTCAAGGCCCCTGGCGCATCGCGTTAGGGGCCTTTTTGCATCCGCTCATGGCGAGCCAGAGGTCAAATTCAATGCAAGATTACCCGGATGTCTGCCCCCCACCAGCTGCCATCCAATACACGCTCGATGTAACCACTGCCAGCATCAGCCTGACCCAAATTCCATTGGCCAGTCAATCCACCTTGAATCAGAGGCTGAATCAGTGGACGGAGCACGCCGCCAATGTGAACATCTGCATCTTCTCCCTCCTTCACAACGCCCAATTCAAGTGCCATGCCCCAGCGACTCCATCCATATCGAAGCGATTCATGCTCAACGGCAAACACGTCACCTCCACCCGATACACTGGTAGACGAAAATGCATTCGTCGGCAACATCTCCATCACAATTCCACCCCCGGCTCCCAGCCGCCAACCTGGGGTCAACGTCACCTCAGTCCGATACAAAATCGGAAGGGCATAACTGGCCACAATCCAGTCCATTTTGGTCGAGGCCTTTGCACCTAAAGTGGGATCGGGAATCCAATCTGTCTCCACAGTCCAAATCCGCCTCATTTGCTCAAACCCAAAGGCGAGTTGGCCCACCTTGCCCAACTGCCTGCGAATGAAAACACCATAACTCCTTGTTCCCTTTAGACCCCATCGGCCAAAAAGCGCGCCGTCACTGGCAGTCAAACTCTGTCCACCCCATCCAAATCCTTCGCCCGGATCAGGCCGTCCAACCGCTACAGAAGAGAGCAGGTGAACATCCATAGACCATTCAGACGGCGTCTGCCCATCAAGCGAGAAGACCGACATCATACAGGTGAACAATACAAATGCCCGCATCTTCATGACAGAATCCAACCGGCAATCGCCAAACCCACCACTGAAGCCGTCATCAACAACATGGCCCAACGCAACGCAAGGTTGGCAATGAAAGGCTGCCGGTGGCGACCATGAAGGAGGTGGTTGACGCGCAAGGCCGCCTTAAAATCGCTGCGATGGACCCCAAATCGTTCCAACCCATCCTGTTCCACTGGCGCCCGCTCAAATTCAATTCCAACCAGCTCCATATCCCGCTGGTATTCATCGGCCAACGCCTTGCTTCGAAATTCGAAAACATGATAGCGGTTGTCGCCAGGGTGGGGATACCAGTTGGTCCAGCGCATTCAATCGGTAATCCAGTCTGTGACGTATTCGAGAGGCTTCCGGTGTCCCTTTTTTGGCCATTCACCTTCTGGGTAACCGATGTAAAAGAGCCCCATGCCAAGGGCGCCAACTTCATGGCCCAATGCCTCTTGGGCAGCAGGGTGAGACAGAAAACCCGGGGTGGACCAGAACCCACCAAGGCCGTGTGCTGTGCACATGAGGTGCATGTTCTGCACTGCAGCTGACAGCGCCGCTTGGTCTTCCCACAAAGGGAATCGCCCCTGTTCATCATGGGCAAGCCCCAACGCCACAATGGCATTGCAACGCACTCCACGGTTGCGAATCTTCTCCACTTTGCCTTCAATTGCGCCTTCACCTGAATGGGCACGATACGCTTCCGACAAGTCGGCCATCAACCGCGTGGCCGCACCATCAAGAAAAACGCGAAAACGCCATGGTTGGGTCAGCCCATGGTTCGGTGCCCAGATTCCGTGCTGAAGGACTTGCTCCACAATTTCCTTGTGAACCCGTCGCCCTGAATACTTCTCGGGCGGAATACTCCGTCTATCAATGATGAGCGTGCTTACGTCACTTATGCTGTGCCTCATGTCATTCGGAAATTGAGTCCAACGAATTATAGTCCAGCTGATCCAAAAGGTAGACCATCGAGGTCAGGGCTGCAGCGCCCAGCTTGAGTTCACGAGGGTGGACGTTTTCAAACACATCCCGCTCACTGTGATGGTAATCAAAGTACCGCTGACTGTTGGGCCTTAAACCCACCATCAATGGCCGTTTTCCAGCCGGCTCCTCCTCCTTCAGAGGCCCAATGTCCACTCCGGCCCCACCGCGGCGAAGGTCCCCCATTCCGTATTCACCCAATGACGCTCTCCAAGCGCGAACCGCATCTGTTCCCGCGTCTGTGGCATCGATAGACCCTGTCTCTTATACACATCTCCGAGCCCACGAGACTTCACGGAATC
>CAXHAW010000368.1:0-2290 GCA_964014525.1 uncultured bacterium | reverse complement strand
ATGTCTCGTCGTTTGTCGAGAAGGAGCATGGTCAGAGCAGCAAGGATATTGAATGCGGCGACGACCAAAATGAAGCTGAGGATGGCAAACGTGGCCCATTTTTCTGCCCGGCTGGTGGAGTGAATGAGGGCGTTCTTTTCTCTGCGCGTTCGAACGAGTAACTCACCGGGCCACCTCGTTTCTAGAGAAGCCTGCAGTGCTTCGGGGCTCCAATTTGAGGCAGGGACGACCTCCACCCTCGACACTTGTCCCGGCCGCTGGAGCACCTCTTGGGCGAAATCCAGCGGCGTGATGATGTGTCGCGCGTCGATGTCCGCATTCACACTGAATGTGCCGCAGACAAAAAGCGTTCCCGACACCAACATGCGGTCGAGGCCCCCACCGGGGGACCATCCTCTCGCCGAAGACAAGCTTCGCCCGCGTTTCGGGGCGGCGACGGTCAATGTGGCTGGCGCGTCGCCAGAACGGGGAATCCGCAATTGACTGGCCACGCCAAGCCCCACATAGCCACAGGCCCCTCCAAGGGTATCTGCTCTCAGGACGTCGCTGCGCCGCAAGCGCTGCCTGAGGCCCGTATGCTCCGCATGGCCTGTGTCGAATCCCAGCAGTGTGCACACCAGGGGCTCACTTTGTCTGCGGACCACCACATCCTGCTCCAAAACGCCTCCCGCCCAGTCGACCCCGGGCTGTGCCATCAGGCTGTCGACCCAACCCGCGTCGAGCACCCGCCCTTCCAATGGCAATACAGCCACCTCAGTATCCAAGCTGGAGAAGAGTTCCTCAACCAGTTCCTCTATGCCATTGAAGGCACTCAGAATGGCAATCATCGCAGCACACACCGCCGCGACAACCAAGACGGAAATGCCACTGACCAGGTGGATGAGCCGCTGGGTCTTCCGCGCCCAGAGGTAGCGTCGTGCAATGCGAAAGGGGACATTCACGAGGTCAAGGTATATCCGCCGGGCCGAGGGACTGTCAACTCATTGAGACCAAAGCACCCTTTCTGTGAGCACCGCAGTTCCCTGAGAGGTGATTGGATCAATCGTCGGTGAGCAGGCGGTCGATTTCTTCATAACGATCCAAACTGTCGTCCAGGAAGAAGCGCAGCTCGGGCATCTTTCTGAGGTGCTTCCCCACCTTTCCAGCCATCGTCTTTCTGATATAGAAGGCCTCCTGTTGGACCAGTGTCAAACCGTCTTCCGGCTTTCCGGCAGCGGCAACAGACATAAAGCTGAGGTAGACGCGAGCCAACGAAAGGTCTGGCGTCAGGCGGACCTTGGTCACGGTGATGAAATGTCCCCCAAAACGCATGGAGGCTTCCCGTTGGAGGAAGGTCCCAAGTTCACGTTGAAGCAAGGCGCCAATGCGCTCCTGTCGAATGCCAGCCATGATCAGTAAAGGAAGTGGTTGTGAGGGAAACGCTGGACATGCAGTTCTCGCACCTCAGCGTAGAGGACCTCGCGAAGGCTGTCCATGCCCTCTTTGGTCATTGCCGAGAGGAAGAGCACAGGTCCGTCGTGGTCAGAAAAACGGTTGCGAAGCCCTTCGATAAGGTGCACGCGTTCGACCTCCCCGTCAGGGTCTTTTAGTTGGTCTATTTTGTTGAAAACCAACATTGTGCGCTGGGTGCCAGCACCAATTTCGGCCAGGGTCTCTTCCACCACGCGCAAGTGGTCTTCAAATTGGGGGTGGGACACATCGATGACGTGCACAAGCAAGTCGCTTTCCCTGGTTTCGTCGAGGGTGCTCTTGAAACTTTCGACGAGCTGGTGGGGCAGTTTTCGAATGAACCCCACCGTGTCACTCAGAAGAAAAGGGAGGTTGTGGACGACCACCTTGCGAACGGTGGTGTCCAAAGTGGCGAAGAGCTTGTTTTCCGCGAAGACCTCCGACTTGGAAAGCCGGTTCATCAAGGTGGATTTGCCGGCATTGGTGTAGCCGACCAGTGCGACCCGAACCAAGGCACCGCGGTTGCCGCGTTGCGTGGCCATTTGTCGGTCAATGGCAGTGAGGTCCTTTTTGAGCGCGGAAATGCGGTCGCGAATGATCCGACGGTCCGTTTCAATTTCCTTTTCTCCCGGACCCTTCATGCCGATTCCGCCCTTCTGCTTTTGGAGGTGCGTCCACATGCGGGTTAAGCGCGGCAGGAGATACTGATACTGTGCGAGCTCCACCTGTGTTTTTGCATGCGCCGTCCGTGCGCGCTGGGCGAAGATGTCGAGAATGAGGTTGGCCCGATCCAGGACCTTGGTTTCGGGCAGCGCTTCGCCCAAGTTGCGGAGCTGTGAGG
>CAXHAW010000367.1:0-2298 GCA_964014525.1 uncultured bacterium | reverse complement strand
GTTCCCATCGCATCTGACGCACCGCTTCGATATACGGAAGGGATTCAATGTCACCAACGGTGCCTCCGATTTCGGTGATAACGAAGTCATAGTCATCTCCTGATCCCAGGATTTGAACGCAGCGTTTTATTTCGTCTGTTATGTGCGGGATGACTTGAACAGTGCGCCCCAGGTATTCTCCGCGCCGTTCTTTGTCGATTACGCTCTGGTAGATGCGGCCGGTGGTGATGTTGTTGGCTTGGGAGGTGCGAACATCGAGGAACCGCTCGTAGTGTCCGAGATCCAAATCGGTCTCAGCGCCATCATCGGTGACAAAGCATTCACCGTGTTCGTATGGATTCATGGTGCCGGGATCAATGTTGATGTAAGGGTCCAGTTTCTGGATGGTCACCTTCATGCCGCGGGCCTGCAGAAGCTTGGCCAAAGACGCGCTGATGATTCCCTTTCCAAGGCTAGAAGAAACGCCTCCTGTAACGAAGATGTACTTGGTGGCTTTCGCCTGTCCCGTAGTGCCGTGCATACGGGGAAAAAAGGTACGGCGAAAGGTCCAAATTGACAGCGGGAAATTTCACCGGACTGTCCACAAAAAGAAAGAAGGGTTACAAATCGTCGGTGAGCGACTGGATAACCTTGAATCCCCCGAGGAATTCCTTGGCCACAACCCGAAGCAGCGAATAGGCGGGGATGGCCAGCATCATTCCTGTGATTCCAGCGAGACTTCCAGCGATGGAAATGAGCAGGAAAATCTCGAGTGGATGGGCCTTCACACTCCCTGCGAAAATCACGGGTTGGGTAAACAGGTTGTCCACGATTTGCCCAGCGAGGAAGACCAGTGCGGCCTTGCCCAGAAGGCTTCCCAGGTCAGGGGCCGGCACATGGGTGGTCAGAATGATTCCCAGTCCCAGTCCTGCCCCGACCAGTGGCCCCACATAGGGAATGAGGTTCAGGAGGCCGGCCAGAAAGCCAATGAGGAAGGCATTAGGTACACCGAGCAAAAGAAGGCCGCTTGTGATGATGGTCGTGATGATGGCGACCTGAGCTGCCAAGCCAACAAAGTATCGTGTGAGCAGACGGGTGGAATTGTCAATCACGCTTTGCATGCGTTCCATGTGCTGGTCTGGCGTGAGTGCGTTCAGCATGTTGGGGAACAGCTGGCGGTCTTTCAAAAAGAAAAAGGTCATGAAGGCGATGCTGAACAGGGCCACCACGAGATTCCCCGCTGCCGAAAAGACGCCGGTCAGCGCCCCGCCGAGGCCATTTGGCCCCAATGCAGTAGACAGTGTCCTTCCCAGTCTGCCAGTGTCGATCCATGCTGTAGGGTCTACGCCTTGGGCTTGCAGCACGGGGAGCCATTCGGCCACCAGGATCTCGATTTGCAGGGCAGTTCCTTCAAAGTCTAGGCCCGCCAAAGCGCCTGCCTCGGCTGAAATAAGGGGGGCAAACAGGCTGACGAGCAATCCGAGTGCGGCAAAGAGAAGGAACAAGGTTAGAATGGCCCCAACGGTTGAACCGATGGTGCGGCCTCCGATGCGGATTCGATCACACAACCGGACGATGGGACGCCCAATGAAACTCAATGAAATGGAGATGATGAGGTAGGCGGTGAGGTCGGAGAACCGCATGAGCCCTCCGATGAGCAAGGCCACGCCCAGTAGCCCTGCAATTCGGCGAACCGTCCAGAACTTGGCTTCCAGCGGGGCGAGGGTCATCAAATCTTGCGTTCCGGTTGATGGGTCTGGGTGTGGCATGGCGTGAAGTTAAACCCCTCTGCCGGTGCGGTGGCGTGTCACCTGTCCTTGGCCGGGGGCAATGTCGACCCAAGTTGCGAGGTCCAGGTGGATTTGGACGATGTCCGCCGTGGTCATTCCGATGTTTTGGCCTGTGAGCAGCATCACGAGTTCGCTGATTCCGGGATTGTGTGCCACGATCCAAAGTCGGCTGGCCCCTTGTTCCATGGCGATAAGCGACATCCACTGGTGTGCTGAAGCGAGGTAACCCTGCGGTGTGTCCCGTCTGATGGGCATGGTGGAAGCGGGTGTGCCCAGTTCTGTCCAGGTTTCGATCAGGATATCGGCTGTTTGCTGGGTCCGTTTGGCGCTGCTGACGAGCATTCCGTCCGCTGTTGCGGGTCTAAATGCATGGGCTTGATCCCGGGCGTTGAGGCGCCCCCTGCTGGCCAGTTGACGGTCGTGATCGGGCAGTCCGGTTGGGCCGTTTTCGGCCTTGCCGTGGCGCATGAGTAAAAGTTGGAGTGTGCTCACCTTTGTGTTTTGCTGAGTTCAAAATAAAAATAAGTTC
>CAXHAW010000366.1:0-2310 GCA_964014525.1 uncultured bacterium | reverse complement strand
TGTGCCGTTTCTGGAGTGGAGCCTCAGTCCGAGACCAATTGGGGCTTGGCCGACAAATACAATGTGCCACGCATCGGATTCGTGAACAAGATGGACCGCTCTGGTGCCGACTTCTTTAACGTGTTGGAGCAAATCCGCGAGATGCTGGGGGCGAACGCAGTGCCACTGCAGGTGCCAATCGGAGCGGAGGATGATTTCACGGGCGTAGTGGACTTGTTGACCGGAAAGGCCATGGTCTGGAATGAGGATGACAAGGGCATGACCTTCACGGAAGTGCCAGTCCCCGATGACTTGGTGGATGTGGTCGCTGAGTACCGCGAAAAGCTGGTCGAAGCCGTGGCAGAGCAGGATGACACCCTCATGGAGAAGTTCTTTGAGGATCCAGACAGCATCACAGAGGCTGAAATGGTGTCGGCCATCCGCAAGGCCACCATTGCCATGGACATCACCCCGATGTTGTGTGGATCTGCCTTCAAAAACAAGGGCGTTCAGACAATGCTTGACGCAGTGATGCGTTATCTCCCTTCTCCCTACGACATTGGTGAGATCGTTGGGATGAATCCTGATGATGAGGAGGAGCAGGTGGTTCGCCACAGCGATCCAGATGAGCCTTTCTCAGGACTGGCGTTCAAAATTGCCACCGACCCATTCGTGGGCCGCTTGTGCTTCGTTCGTGCCTATTCTGGTACGCTTCCTGCTGGATCTTACGTGAAGAACACGCGTTCCGATAAGAAAGAGCGAATCAGCCGCATTTTCCAGATGCACTCCAACAAACAGAATCCAATCGACCAGCTTGAGGCGGGTGACATTGGAGCGGTTGTTGGTTTCAAGGACATTCGAACAGGAGACACACTGTGTTCAGAGGGCCACCCCATCACCTTGGAGAGCATGACGTTCCCAGACCCAGTGATTGGAATTGCCATCGAACCCAAGTCTCAAGCAGACATTGACAAGCTCGGAAACGGCCTTGCCAAGTTGTCGGAGGAGGATCCAACCTTCCGCGTTCACACGGATGAGGACAGCGGTCAGACTGTGATCTCTGGAATGGGTGAGCTTCACCTCGACGTGCTCGTCGACCGCCTTAAGCGGGAATTCAAGGTCGAGTGCAACCAGGGACAGCCGCAGGTGGCATACAAGGAAGCCATCTTCCAGACCACGGATCACCGCGAAGTCTACAAGAAGCAGTCTGGTGGACGCGGTAAGTTCGCAGACATCATTGTCAAGATTGGCCCCTCGCCCAACCCTGAAGAGGAGGGTCTCGTGTTCAAGAATTCCGTCAAGGGTGGAAACGTCCCGAAGGAATTCGTGCCTTCAGTTGAGAAGGGCTTCAAGAATGCCATGGTGATGGGCGTGCTCGCCGGTTATCCGATGGACAGCATGTCGGTCGAGCTCATGGATGGTTCTTTCCACGCTGTGGACTCGGACCAGCTCTCTTTCGAGTTGGCCGCCAAAATGGCTTACCGGAATGCGGTGAAGCACTGCAGCCCCAAAATTCTTGAACCCATGATGTCATTGGAGGTGAGAACCCCCGAGGCGAACATGGGAGATGTCATTGGCGACTTGAACAAGCGCCGTGGCATGGTCGAAGGCACCGACGAGCGCGGTGGCAAGACCGTTGTGAAGGCAAAAGTGCCGCTGAGTGAAATGTTCGGTTATGTAACCGACCTGCGTACGCTGACCTCGGGTCGTGCGGACAGCAGCATGACATTCAGCCACTACGCCGAGGCTCCGACCAGTGTGGCGGAGGCTGTGATTGCAGAAGCACAAGGAAAATAAGTCAACGTCAGATGGCCCAGAAGATCCGCATCAAGCTGAAGAGCTACGACCACAGTCTGGTCGACAAGTCCGCCGAAAAGATCGTGAAGACGGTCAAGTCGACGGGTGCCGTGGTGAGCGGTCCTATCCCGCTCCCGACGCATCAGCGCATCTATACCGTGCTGCGTTCGCCTCACGTCAACAAGAAGTCGCGTGAGCAGTTTGAACTCAGTGCCTACAAGCGTCTGTTGGACATTTATAGCAACTCCTCAGCCACCGTCGATGCGCTTATGCGTCTCGAGCTCCCGAGTGGTGTAGAGGTCGAAATCAAAGTGTGACATGCCCGGATTGATTGGAAAAAAGGTCGGTATGACCAGCATGTACAACGAGGCAGGAAAAAACCTGCCCTGTACTGTCTTGGAAGTGGGCCCTTGCGTGGTGACGCAGGTCAAAACCGAGGACAAGGATGGCTATGCAGCAGTCCAAGTTGGCTGCGGAGACCGAAAAGAGAGTCGCACCACACAGGCGATGGCCGGTCATTTCAAGAAAGCAGGT
>CAXHAW010000365.1:0-2326 GCA_964014525.1 uncultured bacterium | reverse complement strand
TGTCGGCCAAGCCCCAATTGGTCTCGGACTGAGGCTCCACTCCAGAAACGGCACAAAACAAACCAACAGCACCGTCCAATACGCGTAGCGAGCGCTCTACCTCTACGGTAAAGTCAACGTGTCCTGGTGTATCAATGATGTTGATCCGATATTCACTGTCCTCGAAGTTCCAGAAGCAAGTCGTTGCCGCCGACGTAATCGTGATGCCGCGCTCCTGCTCCTGCTCCATCCAGTCCATGGTCGCTGCACCGTCGTGCACCTCTCCAATTTTGTGAGAGATACCTGTGTAGTACAGGATGCGCTCCGTCGTGGTGGTCTTACCAGCATCGACGTGGGCCATAATGCCAATGTTGCGCGTGAAATTGAGGTCCCTCTTGGACATGATTTCGGAGGTGGTGGGTTGGTTTGGTATCGATCAGAACCGGAAGTGGGAGAACGCTTTGTTCGCTTCCGCCATCCGGTGGGTGTCTTCTTTCTTCTTAAACGTGGCCCCTTCGCCTTTGTTGGCAGCAATGATTTCAGCTGCAAGGCGATCGGCCATGGTCTTTTCGTTCCGAAGGCGCGCGTAGCTGATGATCCACTTCACGGCCATGCTGTGCTTCCGGCTGTCCCGAATGGGCTGAGGAATCTGGAAGGTTGCCCCTCCCACACGACGGCTGCGCACCTCAACATTGGGGGTCACTGCAACCACGGCTTGTTTCCACTGCTCGAGTCCGTCCTCGCCTGTGCGATCGGCCACCATGTCAATGGCATTATAAAAGATGTCGAACGCAATGCTCTTCTTGCCCTTGAGCATGAGGTTGTTCACGAAATACGTGACATCAGTATCGTTAAACCGGGGGTCCGGAATCAGCGGGTGCTTCTTTGCTTGTCTGCGACGCATGGCGGATTACTTCTTGGGACGCTTAGTACCGTACTTGGAACGACGCTGGTTGCGGCCTTCAACACCTGCGGTGTCCAAGGCGCCACGCACGATGTGATAACGCACACCAGGGAGGTCTTTGACACGGCCTCCACGAACGAGCACGATGCTGTGCTCTTGGAGGTTGTGTCCCTCACCGCCGATGTAAGCGTTGACTTCATTGCCGTTGGTGAGGCGAACACGGGCCACCTTACGCATGGCGGAGTTCGGCTTCTTGGGCGTGGTCGTGTATACACGCACGCACACTCCTCTGCGTTGGGGGCAGGAGTCGAGCGCTGCGGACTTAGAGGTATACACCTTGTCCGTGCGGCCTTTGCGGATCAACTGTTGGATCGTCGGCATTGCTTGTTATCTGCGTCTTTTTCGAACAAACAGGGGCAAAAAGCCCACTGCCCCATTTTTCAACGGGGGTGCAAAACTACGTGAAATGCCGGGAATTCCAACATGGAAATGTGCAGATGATTCCACTGCTTCCGGTGAACCAAGTCCAACTTACTGGAAGCCAATCCCGCTACTTTTGACACATGGAGATGTTTGAGGGATTAAACGATGCACAACGGGCCGCTGCTGGCCACATCGAAGGACCCATGATGGTGGTCGCAGGAGCAGGTTCTGGCAAGACACGCGTCCTAACCCAACGCATTGCCCACCTCATCGACCAAGGAGTCGACCCTTTTTCCATCCTCGCGCTCACCTTCACCAACAAGGCTGCCCGCGAAATGAAGAGCCGAATTGGCCGCATTGTTGGCGAAGCCGAGGCCCGCAACATCTGGATGGGAACCTTCCACTCTGTGTTTGCCCGCATTCTGCGCATCGAGAGTGAGCGGATCAACTACCCCTCCAACTTCACCATCTACGACACCCAGGACAGCCGAAGCGTCATCAGGGATGTGATTAAAGGCCTTGGTCTCGACGACAAGCTGTACAAGCCCAACTCCATCCACGGGCGAATCTCAGGAGCAAAAAACAACCTGATCGGTCCGCAGGACTATGCTGCGAATCCAGACGTAATGGGTGAGGATCAGCAGGCGGGTCGCCCCCGCATCGCAGAGATCTACGCCGGATACAACCATCGCCTTCACAGGTCCGGGGCCATGGACTTCGACGACCTGCTCTTCAAGACCAACGTTCTACTCCGCGATTTTCCCGACCTCCTCCACAAGTACCAGCAAAAGTTCGCCTTCATTCTCGTCGACGAGTATCAGGACACCAACTTCGCCCAGTACCTGATCATACGGCAGCTGGGCGCAGCCAGAGAAAATGTCTGTGTGGTGGGCGACGATGCGCAAAGCATTTATAGTTTCCGAGGAGCCAACATCCAGAACATTCTCAATTTCCAGAGAGACTATCCCGATTGTGTGGTCTACAAATTGGAGCAGAACTACCGCAGCACGAAAATCATCG
>CAXHAW010000364.1:0-2329 GCA_964014525.1 uncultured bacterium | reverse complement strand
AGTCCGGATGTCGCGACGCCTCCAGCGTTGCTGGCTTTACCGGGAGCAAACAACACACCCGCTTTTTGAAACGCCTCAACAGCTTCCGGTGTGCTGGGCATGTTCGCCCCCTCCACAACCGCTTGACAACCATGGGCAATCAAAGCAGCCGCTTCATCACCATCCAACTCGTTTTGGGTGGCACAAGGGAACGCGAGGTCGCATGGGAGATCCCAAGGGTCCTGTCCTTCTCGGAAGGTCACCCCGTCGTGTACGTCGGCGTACTCCTTGATTCGGCCACGCCGAACTTCTTTCAACTCTTTGATCCACCACAACTTATCCTCAGTCAAACCCGCCGGGTCGTGAATGCTGCCCTTGCTGTCACTCAAGGCAATGACCTTTCCGCCGAGTCGGAGGCATTTTTCGGCTGCATGCAGGGCCACATTTCCCGAGCCACTGATTGACACCGTCTTGCCGTCGATGCTTTCTCCGTGAGCAGCCAGCATTTCCACCATGAAGTAAGTGGCGCCATACCCCGTGGCCTCAGGCCTGATCAGGGAACCTCCCCAAGCGGGCTTCTTGCCCGTCAGGACCCCAGTAAACTCATTGCGCAGGCGCTTGTATTGGCCAAACATGTAGCCAATTTCCCGGCCGCCGACGCCAATGTCTCCGGCCGGCACATCCGTGTCCGGTCCGATGTGACGGGAAAGCTCCGTCATGAAGCTTTGGCAGAAGCGCATCACCTCCGCATCGGACTTGCCCTTGGGATTGAAGTCCGAACCGCCCTTTCCGCCGCCCATGGGCAAGGTGGTCAAGCTGTTTTTGAAGACTTGCTCGAACCCGAGAAACTTCAGAATGCTGAGGTTGACGCTGGGGTGGAAACGAAGCCCTCCCTTGTAGGGGCCGATGGCCGAGTTGAACTCCACCCGATACCCACGGTTGATCTGAATGTGCCCTTCATCGTCGGTCCACGGAACGCGGAATTGGATGACACGCTCGGGCTCAATCATGCGCTCGAGGAGCGCGTGGCCTTGGTATCGGGGATTGGACTCAATGAAAGGGATGATGGTCTCTGCGACCTCTTCAACTGCCTGGAGGAACTCCGGCTCGTGGGGATTCCTGCGCTTGGCCTCAGCCATAAACGCCTGGACGCGGGGGTAATCCATGATGATGGTGACGTATCGATTGACGTGCGGTGCGAAAGTAGCGTGAAGGGCTTTCAAGTAGGCAAGTCGCGGCCTGAATGTTTATGGACGTGCGCCTTGTTCAAAACACGCACTTTCACCAATGAGCTTAAAGGCAGCGTGTGCGCCCACCGTCCACAGGCAGATTGATGCCGCTGATGTACGCTGCGGCTGGACTGCAGAGGAATGCAATTGCTGCGCCAATTTCGTGGGCTTCCCCCAGACGCCGCAAGGGCACCGCTTGGGCCATCGTATCCAGCACTTGATCGACTGGAACTCCTGTTTTGGCCGACTTGGCCTCCACAATCTGCGTGAGCCGGGCAGTTTTGGTCGCTCCGGGCAACACGTTGTTCACGGTGATGCCATCCGGGCCGAGTTCATTGGCAAGCGTTTTGGCCCAATTCGCGACAGCACCGCGAACTGTGTTTGAGACCCCAAGCCCGTCAAGGGGCTGCTTTACAGAAGTGGAAATCACATTCACAATGCGCCCTCCACCAGCCGCCCGCATTCCGGGAAGCACGGCCCGGACAAGGCGCTGATTGCAGACGAGATGCTGATTGAAGGCCGCGAGGAATTCCTCGGGATCTGCGGAATGGGCTGGGCCGCCAGGAGGGCCGCCAGTATTGTTGATGAGGATGTCCACCGCTGCCAGGTCCACCACGCTTCCGGCAGCGACCGATACGGCCTCTGCATCAGAGAAATCCGCCATAGCAATGCTGTGACCTTCTCCGGGAAGTGTCTCTAGAGCGGCCACCAGGCTCTGCTCATTTCTGGCCATCAATGTGCAACGTGCACCCAGTTCTGCGAGCGCTTTGGCCGCAGCCAATCCGATGCCCTGGGACGCTCCGCAAACCAATGCATGCTTTCCATGTAGATCCATCTGCATAGGCGCAAGGTACCCCCCGTATCTTCGCCCCATGCTGAAAGGCAGGACACAGCCCAACGGCTCCCAGCGCCAAGGCGGCATCCGCGGCCCCCTGTGCCAGCACCACCACAAGCGTGGTTGGCGCCTAGTAAAACTGGTGCTTTGCATGGGAAAGGCGGATTGGAACCCACTCCAGCTCTTGGCTTCTCTCAGCTTGGCCCTCCTATTGGCAGCTTGCGGTTCAGAAAACCCCTCGTCGTCTCCCTCCCCATCTGTCAAGCAAGTCAATGAGGCAGAAGCC
>CAXHAW010000363.1:0-2334 GCA_964014525.1 uncultured bacterium | reverse complement strand
CCGCAACACACTCCTCCGCCGTGTGGACATCGGTGGTCACCGGCACCTGGAAGCGCTCCCCCACCGCGGACAAAATGTCCAACGCCTGCTGGTCTCCGATGCCATTGAAACTGTCCAATCGAGACCGGTTGGCCTTGCGGTAGCTGCCTTTGAATATCAAGGGCAGGCCCAATGCATTGCAGGTCTCAGCGAGCGACTCAGCAATGCGAAGCGCCGTGTCTTCTCCTTCGATGGCGCAGGGACCGGCGATGATTTGCAGCCGGTCACCGGCCGTCCATCCTGTCTCTGGGGCATGGGGTTGTCGAGCGGGCATGGTGCGAAGGTCGTTAAGGCTCAGAAGGTTTGGTGCCAATTCACCCCAAGGCCCATCCGTCCCCCGGAACCGGGAAGCGCGAGCCAACGGGTGTGCAATGCGAGGGTGCCGCCAGCCTCTCCTTGGCGAACGTCTCGAGAGGGAAAGTCCAGATTGAACGGGATATAGGTTCCACCCCAGCCACCATAACCGATACCCAAGGTGGTTCGCACAGCGCCGCGGCCGCTCGACCGCATCAGCTCAGCCCGGGGACGGGGCGCTGCGGAATTGTTTTCCAGCAAGAGGCTCCAAGACACACCTGGCGTCTTCAAGGCCTCCCGCTCCCACCGGAAGGAGATTGTGGACGGCAGTTTGTCCATAATCGTAAGGCTGGTCATGGTTTGCAACGTGTCGGCCTCGACAAGGTCTGTCACACCATTGAACCCATTGTTCAACAGGGGAACCCCATCGTAAGCAGCACTTGTATCGACATATTGATAGATGACATCTCGGGAACGGCTGGTGCCCAGATCGCGAATCGCAAAAGACCAACGGTCGCGCCGGCCATGTCCCCCATCGGCCTCCGCAATGGACACGCCAAAATCAAAGCCCAAGACCGTGCCTGTGCCCACCATGTCCCTCTGCCCTGCCCGAACATCAAGCATGATGGAATCCGCATCCCATGTGAACTCACTGATGGCGTTGACGTAACCGGAGTTGTTGCTGTGCAACTCTCCCACATTGACACTCCAATTGAGGGTCATGTCCAGAGGGACTTCACCCGATTGAGTTCGGTGGGTTCTCACACCACCCACCTTGAGGCTGGTCAAGGAAACCCGCTTGTACCGTGAGGGACCGAGTACCCCTCGGCCTTCATCCTCCGCACCTTGGCGCCCAAAAAACAGGTGGGCCATCCCGGGAGTCCAGCTTGCCGTGGCCACCTGGAAATGCTCCAAAGCAACGAGGGTATTCCAACGGCCGTTATCCGGCGCCTTGCCGATGTTGGCGGAGGGCAGAACCAAGCTGACCCCTTGCCGTATGGATCCACCACCAATCCCGGATCCCCGTTGCCGGGTTCGCGAATTCAAACCTTGAACCTCGGTGGAGATATCGCCCCCAAACACAAAACCGGCAACGGCCCATTTGGTGGCAGCATTGGACGCCCACTGGTTCTCAGAGTAGATGTCGATGGACAGAACGGAAGGCGCGGGGATCGAGTCTGATTCAGACCCTGAAATACCAGAAAAGCATGCCGGAAACAGGCACAAGAGGAAAGTAGAAAGCGTCATTGTATCGAAATAATGGCGTCACCCGTCAGGTGACCTACAATAACGACGCCCTGGTCTACCCTGAATTGTGCGCCTTCATCAGGGGCCTCCAATTCCAACTCCACCCTGAGTCTAGCGCCTTGCCTCAACGCCTCAAAGTGAGGTTGGATGAAATCCACATTGTATTCCCCTGTGGACGGCACTTCTGGGTCTCCACCAGCCGGTGGAATCACAATGTCTTCGAACCTCCACCAAGACGGCCCAAAGACGCCTGCCAACACGGATTGGCTGGGCACGAGCTCCACAAGCTCCATGCGCATGGTGGCGCCCACTGGAAACCTGTTCTCCACCCTCAGGTCCAGCTGACCCACAAAATCCAATCCATCTGGGGGCACCACATCCAATGTGTCCACCAGAACGGCCCGTGCCGACGATACCTCAAGAGGTGCAGAGACAATGACCTCTATCTCTGGGAGGCGCTCCAAGTCGATTCGGTCATGTCCACCAGTGACATCCCCCAGTGGATTGATTGAAAGGCCCGCAGACCAAGAGAGGGCCTCGGGAATGGACGACAAGAAATCCGCCAGATTCCCGGATTGGGAGGACAACCAGAATTCAGCCGCATTGGGCCAAATCTCCCAAGATGCCATCTCATCTCCAGCCACCATGGCCCGAGGCAGAAATACAGAAGACCCAAGCACCGCGTCCTCCAGCGGCAAGGCGACCAAATCCGCTCCCCCTGCCACTGAGTCCATTCGAGCGACGGATTCAACC
>CAXHAW010000362.1:0-2352 GCA_964014525.1 uncultured bacterium | reverse complement strand
CGTCGGCAGCGTCAGATGTGTATAAGAGACAGGCCATCTCGGCTGCTGGAGTGGGCTTGGGTGTGGTCACGAAGTCAATTTCGTCAATCAGGTTTTGTGCGCCGGCCATCTTGTCGATGACCCACATCACGTAGCGGATGTCCACACTGATTGTCCGTTGCAGTTCGGGTTCGAATGCGATGTCTCCGCTCATGGCTTCCCAATTGCCGTCAAATGCGAGACCGATGAGGTCGCCGTCTCCGTTGAGCACTGGACTTCCCGAATTTCCACCCGTGATGTCGTTTCCGGAGATGAAGCAGAGCACGAGGTTTCCGTCTTCGTCCGCATAACGGCCATAGTCCTTGTTGCGAATGAGGGTTTCCAAGGCGGGGTGCACAACGAACTCTGGGTTGCTGTTGTCCTTTTTCTGCAGGATGCCTTCTGCGGTCGTCACGAAGTCATAGTGGACTGCGTCAGCCGGATCGTAATCTCCGACTTGACCGTAGCTCAATCGCATGGTGGAGTTGGCGTCTGGGTACCACATCTTGTCGGGCTGCATTTCGCGGAGCCCAGCGGTGAGCAGACGGTATCCCTCATCGAACTTGCTCTGCTCAGGTGAGGAGAAGTAGCCGCGGTAGGTGTCGATCAGGCTCATGGCGGCTGCCACGGCGAGGTCCTTGTCGAGGACCTTCTGGCTTGGGTCAGCCAAGAAGGCCGCAAAGCGATCTGGATCGGTCAGGAAGCTCTTTGGGTACATCTTGTCCGCATACCGGGTGAAGTCTCCCTTGTACTTGTTTTGGACCGTGGCAAAGAATGTCGGCTGCTGTTCTGGAGCGATGTCGGTCATGTACTTGGTCATCAATTGGATGAACAGGTCCCGATCGGTGTCTTGGTCGTAATCCTTGAAGAAGTCGTCGGCACGACCTTGGAGCGAGGCCGCAGCGCCTGCTGCCCGTTCTGCATCTTCACTGAACAGCCCTTGTGCACCCATGCCAACGCGGAATGCAAACAGCATGAGGTCGCATCCAATCAGGCCAGCTTCGAGCGAATAGACCTGCCCTTTGACTGTGGCGTCTGTGTTGGCGTAGTACTTGTCGATAAGGTTGAGCGTCTCACCGTATTTGGCTTCGCGGTCGCTGTTGCCGTCGACCCAAGCGGTGAACTCATCTTCGAGGGCTTTTTTCTTGCCGTACACGTCCAACGCGCGAAGGCCTTTTGACTGCCCGATGTAGTACTTCCAGTAGTTGGCGGTCGAGGCATGCTTCGAGGCGTACTGAATGCGGACAGCAGGGTCGGCATCCATGTGGGACTTCATGGTCTTCAGTTTTAGGTCACGTACGTCCACAACACTTGGGTTGTAGAGTTCGAGCGCCTGTTGAATGCCACGGCTGCTCAAGAATCGGTCGGTGCTGCCTGGGTAGCCCATGATCATGGTGAAGTCGCCGTTGTCGACGCCGTCGAGGCTCACCTTGAGGTGGCGCTTGGGCTGGTAGGGTACATTGTCCCCACTGTAGTCTGCTGGATTGTTGTCGCCGTCGGCATAAATGCGAAGCAGGGAAAAATCTCCCGTGTGGCGAGGCCACATCCAGTTGTCTGTGTCACCACCGAACTTTCCGACGCTCTCTGGCGGATTGCCCACAAGCCGGATGTCGCTGTAATCGCGGTAGACAAAGAGGTAGAACTCATTGGCGTGGTAAAAGGACTTCACCTGTGGTCGGAAATCGGGGCTGATGCCTTGTTCCTCCTCTTCGATTTGTCCAATGACCGCCTGAATGGTTTGTTGGCGGGTGCTCTCGTCCATGTCGTCCGTGATGTCGGCAAGCACGCGCTCGGTCACATCTTCAATGCGCTGGAGGAAGGTCACACTGAAATCCGGAATCGGCTTCTCTTCTTCCAAGCTCATGGCCCAGAATCCGTTGGTGAGGATGTCGTCCTCTACTGTGCTGAACCCTTGAATGGCGCCATAGGCACAGTGGTGGTTGGTGAGGACGAGACCTTCACTGGAAATCAGTTCGGCTGTGCAGCTGCCTCCATTGAGCGTGATGACGGCATCCTTCAAACACGCTTGGTTGAGGGAGTAAATGTCTTCTGCAGAAAGGTTGAGGCCCATTTGCTGCATCTCGGCCTCGTTGATGCGCTGGAGCATGTGCAACAGCCACATGCCTTCATCGGCTTTGGCTGGAATGGAGGCGAGTTGAAAGGCTGCAAAAAGCAGCAGGAAAATGCGGTGCTTCATGAATTTGAATCGTTTCGAAACGGGCAAAAGCTGCCCTGTGCGAGCGGCGAAAATAGGGCAGGGATTCAATGCTCCGAGGGAATCCAGTCAGTCGTGGATATAAGGCTGTCCAGTGCGGTATAGAGCGCACCTATATC
>CAXHAW010000361.1:0-2357 GCA_964014525.1 uncultured bacterium | reverse complement strand
GGTTTGTGCCACGGTCAGCAGGGGGTCTTCTGTGGTGATGCCACCGATTCGTTGAAAGAGGAGGGGGGCATGGGCTGCGCCCCAAGTGGTTTCACCAAAGGGGGTGACCAACGGAGGCACCTCCGCAAGCAGGGTTTCCAACGCTTCGTCAGGTTGGAAGTGAGGGAACGCGGGATTCACGGTGCCGCGGGGGTCTGTTGTTAGGCCTGATCGGGTGGGACGAACGTCAACACCGATGCCCAAATCGCGGAGTGCGGAGAAGTCGGCTTGCGCATCGACAAGGATGCCGATGGGCCATCCGTTTTGTTGTGCTGCTTTGAACAGGTCTCGGGCATCTGGGGCTCCAGGGTTGAAGCCGAAAAACAGCACACCATCCCATACACCATTGGATAGCCCGTCATCTTTGAGGTCCTTCGCGGTTTTTTGGACAACCTCATAGTTGGCGTTTCCAGCCAGGGCATTGGACCATGCACCTCGGTCGGGGTGGGGCGCATCGCCAACGAGCAGGATGCGTTTTTTCCTTTCGATCACATCCACAGTCACCATGCGGCGGTTGTTGTCCGTGTTGGATTCGCCATCGACCTTGCCGACTGATACCGTGTAGCGTTGGATTCCCGGAGAGGAAGCTTCCACGAGAAACGTGGTCCGCGTTGGGGCACCACCTGAGGACAACTCAACGGTTTCGGAGAGTTGGGTTCCCGGTCCAGTAAGAATGACCCGGACGGCGCCGGATACGCCTTGACTGCCCACTTCCACTTCGATTGGGAACCGGTTGCCTAGGCCGGCAATGTCGTTGTGGAGGAGCCGGTCGATGCGAATGTCCTTTTGGAGTGTGGTGTCTCCCAATGAGACGAAGTGGACAGGGCTTCCGAAGCGGAAACCCATTGATTCTGGGTCTTTACCGCGATTGAATCGTCCGTCCGTTGCAATGACCATGGCCCCGACCGGTCGGCCTGTCCATTGCCCTTCCATGGCATTCAGTGCCGCAGAAAGGTCAGTGACCGGCGCATTGAGTTGGGTTGAGTCACTTTCCCAAGAAAACAGCTCTGAACCAAAACCATAGGCAGCCATTCTGGCACCTGGCATCCCCTCCTCAACGGGAAGAGAGGCCATCCATGCGTTGAGGTTTTGTGTCCAGTCAAGGTGTTCGTTGCCGACGGATCGACTGGCATCTTGGAGGATAATCAGTGCGGGTTGTGTCGTGGACCGCTCTTCGCTTCTCAATACTGGGCGGAACAGCAGCAACAAAAGTGTAACAAGCACTGCCGCTCTGAGGATGCCAAGCAGGGCACGAAGTGCCCCGGGTATGTGTCGATTGCCCCGATCAATTCGGTACAGCAAGGCAGCGGCCATGACCATGAGGGCAATGGCCGGCGCGACTTGCACCCAAGGGGTATCGAGAATGAGATCGCGCATGGCGCGAAATTACATACGCATGCCGCCGTCGACGGACAACGTTTGCCCGGTGATGTACGTGCTCATGTCAGACGCCAAAAAAACGCATGCGTCGGCTACATCTTCGGGCTTTCCGCCGCGTTTCAGTGGAATGGCGTCTCGCCAACCTTGAACGGTGCCCTCGTCAAGCGCATCGGTCATTTCCGTCTCGATGAAACCGGGTGCGACGGCGTTGCAACGGATGTTCCGGCTGCCGAGTTCCAATGCGACACTCTTTGTGAAGCCGAGGATTCCGGCTTTCGAAGCAGCATAGTTCGCCTGACCTGCATTTCCTTGGATGCCCACAACGCTGGACATGTTAATGATGCTGCCGGAACGGGCCTTGAGCATGGTGCGAAGTACACCTTTGGTGAGGTTGAAACAGCTCTTCAAATTCACCTGCATGATGTCGTCCCATTGGTCTTCGGACATGCGCATCAACAGCGTGTCACGCGTGATTCCAGCGTTGTTGATTAGGATGTCGACTGTACCGAAGGCCTCGACAACCTCCTTCACAAGGGCCTCACTCTCGTCGAGGCTACCAGCGTCTGACTTGAAGCCTTTGGCTGCCCCTCCTGAAGCGGTCAATTCTTTTTCGAGGGCCTGCGCTTTTTCCTCGCTTGAGCGATAGGTAAAGGCGACGGTGGCGCCTTCTTGGACAAAGCGCTGGGCGATGGATTTCCCAATGCCACGGGAGGCACCGGTGATCAGGGCAACTTTTCCTTGGAGTAGGGCCATGGTTTCAATTTGCGAGGGCAAGATAGCCGGGGTGGGGGTTCAATTTGAGGGTTTCAAGAGGTCGGCGGCCTCGGCAATGAGTTCGGCCACATCTTTGACTTCAATGTCCCCTTCTTTGTCGGCGTTTTTCACGCCATCGGTCATCATGGTGTTGCAAAACTGTCTCTTATACACATCTCCGAGCC
>CAXHAW010000360.1:0-2363 GCA_964014525.1 uncultured bacterium | reverse complement strand
CCATAGTTCGGCAAGTCGGGGTTGACGTTTTGGATGAGGTGGTCCCATGCGTGCCATTCCCAGATCACCTGACCGCCTTCCGACCCCTCGGGAACCACCTCAATGATCATGGGGGGCCACAGGGGACCGTCATCCAACCGACCCGCCTCGGCGGCTTGCTCAGGAGAGCGGTATTCCCAAGCCATGATGAGCACGTTACCATTGGGCATCCACGCCATGTCGTGGTGATGATGGGCTGTATCGTTGGCCAGCGTATAGCTCCAAATGAGATCGCCATCCCAGTTGAATCGCTCAAGGCGCCCCCCCATTCCACCGCCTGTGAATACAGTGCTCGATTGACGAGCCGTCCGAAGCAGTGAGCCGTCATTGAGGAGATAGGCGGCTTCACCGGCTCTGAATTCGCTGTCCCACTGGTTGATCACCCTCCCGCAGTTGTCAATCAGGTGGGTTCGCGTTGCCCCTGTCGGCGCCACAAGGGTGTAGCCATTGAAGGCGGCCGGGGTGTTGGTCATCAGTCCAACGGTTTGGGCACCAATTCCGCTGAGAGGGAGCAGGCAGAGTGAAAGAAGAAGGAGGCGAATCACGTTACAAAGGACGGACCCACTGCCGAAAGGCCGAAGGCGGGAATGACGGCTGTGCATCGGGGGTTACTTTGCACTCCGAATGGCGGTCGAAATCAAGAACAAAAAAGCGGCGTTCAGCTATTTCCTAACCGATTCCTACACGGCGGGAATCCAGTTACAGGGCACCGAAATTAAGAGCATTCGGGCTGGAAAAGCCAGCATTGGCGAGGCCTATTGTCGGTTTCAGGGTGATGAGTTTTTTCTCTTTAACATGCATGTCGAGGCCTATGATCACGCAGGCTATGTGACCCATGAGACCCGCCGCATTCGCAAGCTTCTTCTCAAGCGAACGGAACTGACAAAGCTTCAGCGCAAGCTCCGAGATGTGGGGGTGACGGTGGTGCCCACCCGCCTGTTTATCTCAGACAGCGGGTATGCAAAATTGGATGTCTCTGTGGCCAAGGGCAAGAAACAGGTAGACAAGAGAAACACCATCAAGGACCGGGATCAAGCCCGAGAATTGGACAGGGGCCGAAGCCGAGATCAGTAGGCGAAAACGCCCGTTGCCTTGGCTTGGAGCTTGTAGTGCTCCTGAAATGACTTCCAGTCCCAAATGAAATTCTGAAGCATTTCCTCCATCTGCATGATGAACCTTGGGTTCGGAACATTCAGAGAGCGGAAGTACTCCTCTTGGTGCGCATTCAATCCGTAGGCGAGGTAGACACCGCGCGCCATCGCACTGAGGGTCTTTTTTGAAGGCCGATTAAATCGGACCATTTCATCGCGAACCTTCGTGATTCTGGTGGCCAACTGATCACTGGGCAGGCCAAGTTCCTTTGACAATTCCGCCAGTATGGCTTCAATCAGCCGCTGGTCAGATCCACCCTCGAAGTACATCGGGATGAAGTCGAGGTTTCCTGCCAAAACGACCAAGAGGAAGGGAGCAGCATCGCCTTCTTCCAGTTCTGGCGCCCTTTCGAAATGTGGAGATTCTCGAATGAGACCGGCCACATCGGGCCACGTGTCTTCCACACTGTCAAGCGTGGCATGGACGAACAGCCGAGCGGCCTCGTCGCATTTCATTCGTTTCTTCCCCCAGTTAAACAACATGAATCAGGTTCGGAGCAAAAATATTCTTGACTTTGAGCCTCTGGTTGGTGCCAAGGGGGCCCCGTGTCCACACGTTTATTAACATCTTTGTATTCCATGAGCCAAAACCCTTTCGGAACCCGCCTTTATCGCAATGTTATCCGGCCGATTGCCTTCCGGGTCGATCCGGAACGGGCGCACTATTGGACCATGGGGTTGTTCGGTTTCGGTCTCCGTCTGCCCGTCGTGGGCGCTGCCTTGAGGCGGTCTTTGCGTCCAGGGAATTTATCTGGGGACGCATTGACAATCGCGGGTTTGGCGTTTCCTCACAGGGTGGGCCTGGCCGCTGGATTTGACAAAGACGGGCGGTGGCTTCACGCGCTGAAAGCAATGGGGTTTGCTTTTGTCGAGGTGGGAACCGTGACACCCAGGCCGCAGCCGGGGAACCCCAAGCCTCGGTTGTTTCGTTTAAAAAGGGACCGGGGTCTCATCAACCGGATGGGCTTCAACAACGGGGGGCTGGAAGCATTGGTGAAACGCCTAGAGAACAGGCCAGCGGGGCTCATTGTGGGCGGAAACATCGGTCGAAACAAGGCCACCCCCAATGCGCACGCAGCAGATGATTACTTCGCCTGTTTTGTTGGCCTTCATGCACACGTGGATTATCTGTCTCTTATACACATCTCCGAGCCCACGAGACTTCACGGAATC
>CAXHAW010000359.1:0-2365 GCA_964014525.1 uncultured bacterium | reverse complement strand
CATGGTGTTCTCGGATTACTCGATTCCGTGAAGTCTCGTGGGCTCGGATATGTGTATAAGAGACTGGTCACGGCGAAAGCAAACGGCCAAGACTCATTCGGACCGGATCCAAACAGGCTGCAATCTGCAATGGCCGCAATCTCTCCTGAACCGCTCGCACACTCTTCGCTGGTATCGTTCACCACCAAATCATCAAACTCCAAGTCTCCACTGCTGACCTGCAACTTCACCGTTCGGTCAAAGGCCACTTCGGAGACCGTGATGGTATTCAAGCCCAATTCCAACATGGCCGAATCATCAAAGTTCCAGTTTCCACTGGCCACGGTCTTGGCAATGCGGTAAGCTGCGCCCTCCGCTGGCAGGAACGTCACATTCAACTCAATGACCTGCTCTGCACCACTCATACCACTCTCAGGCGTGGTGACAGTGTACACATAAGGCCAAGTCTCGTTGGGTCCATCTGCGAACAAACTGCATTGTGATACCGCCGTTCCCACACCAGAGGCACCGCCGCAGGCCATGGGGTTTCCGTTGATGTCCAAGGTGTCAAACGCCACTTCACCATCTGAAAATTGAACCTTTACAGAACGGTCAAATGCCACCGCCGACACAGTGATGGTGTTCAAACCCAACACCAACGCATTCGCATTGCCATTGTTCCAGTTTCCATTGGCAACCGTTTTGACCACGCGGTAATTTGCGCCACCGGCGGGAAGGGACGTCACGTTGATCGCAACAACCTGCTGGTTACTGCTGTTGCCACTGGCCGGCGTGGTCACCGTTAGCGCATGCGGCCAATTCTCATTCGGGCCTGCATCAAACAAGGGACAATCCTGAATTGGCGTTCCTTCTGATGACGCTTCCACCACAATGGTGCCGACCATTCCATTTGCAGCATGGCTGCCAATGCTACAGTCATAGTGATAGGTTCCAGGGGTGGTCAACGTCACCGTACCCATGCACACACCCGGAGCAGAACCGGATATCGATCCAAGCATAAAAGTTTCAGGGTTGTTCCAGGCATCACCCAGCGAACTTGCCATGCCATTTACATCATGGAACCCACCCTCATTGACAAAAGCAATGGATTCTCCTGAAGTGACAACCAAGTTCTCCGGACTGTAATAATAATTGCCTGCCGTCACCGTGTGGACAGCATCCGAGCAGTCCTGGGCCAAAAGGCCCAAACCGCAAGCGGTAAAAACAGAGAACAGAAAAATGTGCAGCGTGTGCTTCATGTCTTAGGTATTCGAGTTGAGGTTTAAACTCAATGCCAACCGGATAAATTCCAATTATGACCCCATTAAGGTAGGAATCACGTCTTTAAAGTACCCTGTTGATTAAAGGAAAAATCAATATTGAGTCCCCTAAAAAGGCCTCATTTTAATTTATTGGGCTCGTTATACACGCGTTGAATGACCGTGTCGGTCATGAGTATCATTTCTTCCATCGACCCGTTATCACCATACAGATCCCGAATCGAATCCAACTCTGCCTTCAAGCCCGAAACCAAAGCAGGATCAGCCTCTGCGTAGAGGTTGTGCATTTCCTGAGGGTCGGCCTCCATGTCATACAACTCCCACTCGTCCATGGAATAGTAGAAATGCATCAATTTGTACCGGTCCGTGCGGATGCCATAATGGGGCTGGACCTTGTGCCATTTCGGATATTCATAATAATGGTAATAGACAGATGAACGTGGGGCCTCGCCTCGGCCCTCCAAAGCCAACTTGAAGCTTTCCCCCTGCATCTCTTCCGGAACATCGAGTCCGGCAAAATCCAACAACGTTGGCGCAAAGTCTACATTCATCGCCATGGCACCTGAGGTGCTACCGGGCTCAATGACACCGGGACATTGGATAACGAACGGCATCTTGAACGACTCCTCGTACATCCAGCGCTTGTCAAACCAGCCATGCTCACCCAAATAGAAGCCTTGATCTGAGGTATACACCACGAGGGTGTTCTCATCCAGTCCAGTGTCTTCGAGATAGTCCAATACTCGGCCGATCGCGCGATCGACTCCAGCGACACATCTCAGGTAATCCTTGATGTAGGTCTGGTATTTCCAATGCTTCAACTCCTCACCCTGCAAGGTGTCATTGGGCGTCCAGAATTGACCCTGGTCCCCGTATGAAAGCCAGCGCATGGAGTCTCTCCGCGTCTCCAGTCCTGCAGGTGGGACCTGCTTCATGTCCCGCCGGTTCATGTGATTCCCAATCTCCATCATGTTTTCACTCGCCGCAATCCGGCCAGCATAATCATCATCAAACGTCTCAGGCACCGGAAAATCGAAGTCCGAAAAGAGATCGTGATACATGGAGTCTGGACGCCAATCTCGGTGCGGCGCCTTGAACTGATACAA
>CAXHAW010000358.1:0-2370 GCA_964014525.1 uncultured bacterium | reverse complement strand
TACACAGGTAGGATCGTCGGCAGCGTCAGATGTGTATAAGAGACAGGGTTACGGGAGGCCGTTCGAAACGTCGGACGGCCTCCTCAATTTCAACGCTTTGCATTGCCATTTTTGTGGAATGCGTTGGCAGAAAGATCTATCGTTGTTGCTGTTGCGTTTGGGGGCGGGAGGTTTGATGATTCCACACGGTTGGAGCAAGCTGAAGCGGCTTCGCACAGGGCTGGCTGAGGGCGAGGTCAAATTCTACGATTGGATGGGCCTCGGAGAGGAGGTGTCCTTGGGGCTGACCGTTCTTGGAGAGTTGGTGGCTCCTGCCTTTATCGTGTTGGGATTGTGGACGCGTTGGATGTCGGTCCCGGCTGCTATCACCATGGCCGTTGCGGCTTTCGTGGTGCACAGCGGAGACCCCGTCAGCGACAAGGAGCACGCATTGCTGTTCCTCGTTCCTTTTGTGGCTTTGGCCTTGATGGGCGGGGGCAAGTACAGTGTTGACCACCGCATGGGGCGCCCCAAATAATTCTACTTAGGCCATTTTGATTCAGCCCAAGGCGTCGATTTGCGCTTGGAGCACTTCTATTTTGGCCACAGCGTCGGCTTCTTTTTCGCGTTCAGACGCGACCACTTTTTCTGGGGCGCCATTGACGAATTTCTCGTTGCTCAGCTTCTTTCTCACGATGTTCAAGAACCCCTGCTGGTACTCGAGGTCCTTGCGGATCTTTTCTTTTTCGGCTTCGATGTCGACTGCATTACCTGCAGGGATAAAGAACTCGTGGGTTTCCACGACGAAGCCAAACGCACCGGTGACTTTCTCTGACACGCGTTCTACCCTAGTCACGTTGCAGAGGTGACAGACCATGCACTCCAAATCGGCAGGGTAGGGCTTGCCCTCTGCGTCGACAATAACCTTGAGGTCGAGTGCTTGCTTGTTGGGGATGTGGCCTTTTTGGCGGATGCCGCGGACCTCGGCCACGATGCGCGTGGCTTGTTCGAAGTCGATTAGAAGTTGGGTGTCCACCGCTTTGCCTGACCGGGTGGGGAAGGAGGAAGTGCAGAGCAGGGTGCCTTCAGGGCGCTCTTGCAACAGGCTGTAGACCTCTTCGGTCAGGAAGGGCATGAACGGATTCAGAAGGGAGAGCATCCGCTCGAAGATGCCGACTGTCGCATCATAAGTGGCCCGGTCACACGGCTCACCATAGGTGGGCTTGGCGAGCTCCAAATACCATGAACAGAAGTCGTCCCAAATGTGCTTGTAGGTGGCCATCGGCGCCTCGCTGAGGCGGAACCCAGCGAAGGACTGTTCGATGTCGGCCAGAACCTGCTCTGAGCGGGCTTCAAACCATTGGATGCCAGCAGCGGCATGGTCCGGTTGAGGGACTGTATCGCTGACCTCCCAGCCTTTGACCAGTCGGAAGGCATTCCAGATTTTGTTGGAGAAGTTCCGCCCCTGTTCGCACAGGCTTTCATCGAAGGGGAGGTCATTGCCCGCGGGAGACGTGAGGAGCATGCCGACTCGAACACCGTCCGCGCCATACTGCTGCATGAGTTCGATGGGGTCAGGGCTGTTGCCAAGTGACTTGGACATCTTCCGACCTTGCTTGTCTCGGACGATACCTGTGTAGTAGACGTTGCGGAAAGGCGGTGCTTGGCGGTACTCGTAGCCCGCGATGATCATCCGGGCGACCCAGAAGAACATGATTTCCGGGGCCGTGACCAGATCGTTGGTGGGGTAGTAGTAGTCGACCTCCTCCTTTTTATAGAAGCCGTCAAATACGCTGATGGGCCAGAGCCAAGAACTGAACCAGGTGTCGAGGACATCTTCGTCCTGTCGCAGGTCAGCTGGGGTGATGCTTCGGCCCGCTGCTTTCGTGGCGAGTTGCGCTGCGGTCTCCACGTCGGCGGCCACCACGAACTTGGCCTCCGCTGAGGTGGGCTCTCCCTCGTAGTACCATGCTGGAATGCGATGGCCCCACCACAGCTGGCGAGAAATGCACCAGTCCTTGACGTTTTCCATCCAGTTCCGGTAGCTGTTCTTGAATTTGGCTGGGTGGAATTGGATGGTGTCGTCCATGACGCGGTCCAGAGCCGGCTTGGCCAACTTTTCCATGGCGACGAACCACTGCATGGAAAGGCGCGGCTCGATGATGGCACCTGTGCGCTCAGAGCGCCCTACTTTGTTTGGGTGCTCTTCGACCTTGATGAGGTGGTCGGCAGCATCGAGCGCAGCGGTAAAGGTTTTTCGGGCCTCGAAGCGGTCTTGCCCTTCGAAATCTCCTCCCACTGCATTGACTGTGCCGTCGGGGTTGAGCATGTCGATGACCTCCAGATTGTGTTTTTGGCCCAACTCGTGGTCATTCGTGTCATGGGCTGGGG
>CAXHAW010000357.1:0-2375 GCA_964014525.1 uncultured bacterium | reverse complement strand
TCAAAGCCCCAACAGGTTGTGTGGGGCGAACCCTCGGTGACATCGACCTGACCAACCGCTACGAGTTGCGCCTGATTACCATCCGCCGCACCTACAACGAAAAAGGAGAAGATCAGGAGCACCTTATTGGCATCCCACGGCCGGACACAACCGTGGAAAAAACCGACACACTCGTGGTCTTTGGGACCCTCGGCAGCGTCAATAGGTTGCTCGAGGTCAACGAATAAGGGTCACGGTTCCGACCTTCTCACGGAACTGCAAATAGGACACCCCGTCCTCACCAAGTGGTCGCCAGACCGCACGGTATCCGTACATCCCAGCAGGAGCCAACTCTCCATTGGGAAGCCGCCCATCCCACCGTTGGTCCAACGCATCGCTCTGAAACACCTCCACACCCCACCGGCTGAAAACACCGAGCTGGAAGGTGCCAATGGCCTCGGCAAACCCGCCGAATCGATCATTGATGAGGTCCCCATCCGGCGTAAAGGCGTTGGGAAAGAACACGCTGTCTTGGGGACAAAAATCAACCAATTCGATGCTGGCAGAATCCTGACACCCATTGGCCAACAAGGTCAATGTCACACTGTAAATCCCTGCGTCTGAAAGGAGGACGCCCGGCTGATCCCCTCCATTGGACCACAAAAAAGAAACGCCAGGTTGACTCACGTCAACCCAGATTGGCCCCTCCTCTTCCAAGCACAGCGTGGTGTCAGCAGCCAAATCCGGTTGCGGAGAAGGCAAAAATTCAGGTGAGACGGAAGCCGATCCTGTGCACCCCGTCACCGTCACCGCAATGGCCTCGTAAACCCCTGGGCCCGTCACCGTTATGGTCGTCCCAGCCTCTCCTGTCGACCACCCCACCCCAGCCACGGTGGTGTCAGCTGTCACACTCGCCATGAGGTCCACAGGCTGGCCTTCACAAGCTGCATTGCCCGCTTCAAGTGAAATCTGAGGGTTGCCAAAAATGTCAATCGTCACCGTGTCCGTGCGGACACAACCCTGAGGGTGAAGTGCCGTTACCCAATAAACCCCGCTGGAGCCCACCACAATCGTTTGCACCGTATCCCCTGTGCTCCACATGATGTCCTCCGCATTCGGATTGATTCCACAGTTCAAATTGACTGTTTCCCCCTCGCACAACTGCTGATTGGGGCCAAGCTCAACAGCAGCCACATTGGCAGTGACGAATATGCTGTCTTCATAGACACAATTTCCAGGCGCAGCCGTGGTTGCCGTCACTTGGTACCATTGATCGGCATCGATGAGCAACTGAGGCGTAGCAGTTTGGGCATCCAGAAGAAGAAGGGACGGTTCCCAATTCCATGAAATCCCCGGCATTGCTTGGGATTCGGCAGAAGGCTGGAGCGTAAAGCTGTTCAGGTCACAGACCAATGTGTCATTTGGAAGACCAATGTCGACGGCCCCCTCCACTTGGACCGTGATGGTGTCTGTCCAAATGCAATTGTTGACCACATCCTCTGCCACACACCAAATGGTCACGGTGCTGTCAAACACCATTTCAAAACTTTGCGTGCTCATGCCCCCGAGCACCTCGGTGGGATACCAAGTGAAGTCAAAATTTTCGGGTGCCGCATCAGAAGGGCTCGCATACCCTTGGGCCACGTTGATGTAAACAAAGGCATCCAAAGCTTCGCAGACGTAGTTCGGATTCGTCGACACGTATGGCACCCCATTGCCCGTCGAGACACAGGGGTCCTGAGCCAACGGTCCCGAGGACCACAAACAAGCCAAGAAGCCAACAATGATGCAACACAACCGACGCATTCTCCCAAAGTTAGAACGGAAAACAGGGCCCTTGCGTTGCACCTGAATGGATCTTCAAGTCAGGGCCGTGGAAGACGCGGCAGAACCAATTCGACCTCCCATCCTGCCCGCACATCAATGCCAGTTGACACTACAGTCGCAGGCTCCGGCTCTTGCATGCCTTCTGGGTCCGCACCCGTCCACCGGCCATTGCCGTCCAAGTCCTCAATCATCACCAGGCCATAACGTCCCGGATCTAGGCCCGAAAAACGCCCTCCTGCATCCATCGAAAGGCCGTACAAAGGGTCTCCTGAAGCAGCTGTCAACACAAACAAGGCAGGGGCTGACCCCGCATCTAAAACGGTGTCGCTGAGGAGCAAAATAGACCCAACATCATTGGCTGTGCGGGTGGTCCAGCGAAAACGCAAGGTGTCCCCATTGGTCCTGCCCTCTCGCCCAATGGCCCCGGGAAGCAACTCAAGTTCACACCGCGATCCTGGCGTCAATGGGCTGCATTTTAGTCGATTCAACTCAAGTGAAAGCCACGACCTATCCAATTCTATCTGTCTCTTATACACATCTCCGAGCCCACGAGACTTCACGGAATCGCG
>CAXHAW010000356.1:0-2378 GCA_964014525.1 uncultured bacterium | reverse complement strand
ATGCGAGCAGATTCGCATCAGGTGCAATTCCGTGTTCCGATTTCCAGGCAGCGGATTCTGCTTCTGTCGGTATGGACATGGCGACCTTGTCCAACAGCGGGTGACCAACGAATTCAACGTCTAGATCCAAACCGCGATATGACGCTGCTTCAAAGGGAAGGATCACGCTGAGCCGATCCAGGTCCCGTGCCATGGCATGGATTCGTCGCCGTTTCCAAGCCCACACTTGCGGGCCGATGTACATGTCCACAGCCAGGCCTTGTTCTTTTGCCCAGCGCGCCATTCGGAGATTGAACCCCGGGTAGTCCACGATCAGTATCCGGTCTGGTCGGAAGGCGAGGATGTCGGCTTGGACGCGGGCAAAGAGCTTGCGGAGAAAGCCCAGTTTGGAGACCACTTCGGCAAAACCCATGATGGCTGTGTTGGACACATTCTCCACCAGGTCGACACCTTCTGCTTCCATGGCTTTGCCGCCCATGCCGCGGCACTTCACGTCTGGCCATTGTTGACGGATGCAGGCGACCACACGCCCAGCATGGGCATCACCAGAGGGTTCTCCGGTCAGGATGTAAAGGCGTTGAGGGAGCCGGTTGGTCCCGTGTTCTGTCACGAAGCGCCCATTTGGAGCCAAACGATTGACATGACCAGTGCAATCATCACGAAAAGGGTGCCCTTTGCGAATCGGTCCATTCCCCGGCGGTAGGCCAGGTGAAAGGCGGGCACAACGCTCAGCGCACACACGCTGAGGATGCGGTCTTTGAAGAGGGGGCTTCGAACAAAGACCTCCTCATGGAAAAACTGGAAGGACTCTCCCTGCGTCCATCCCCAAATGGCGCCCAAAAGCAGGTAGCCGACAAGTGCGGAAAGGACACCGCCCAGCGCGCCAATCAAAAAGGTATCCCTGCGGTTAGCCTTCATTGGTGAGGTTCCAGCCATTGAGCGCGCCGATGGCGTGGTGAGCGGTCATGTCAAATTGAACGGGAACCACGCTGGCATAACCGGATTGAAGGGCGTGGATATCGGTGTCTTCACCCTTGTCTGGATTTTGGAATTCGCCACGCATCCAATAGTAGGGTCTCCCTCCCGGCGTTTCCCTTTGATCAAAAGTGTCTCGCCAGTGCCCCATGGCTTGGCGACAGATCCGAATTCCCTTCAGGTCCTCAGGTGCCACCCTGGGGATGTTGACGTTGAGACAGGTTCCGCTGGGGAGTCCGCGCTCCAAGACTTGGCGAGCGAGGGTGCGCGCCACATTGACAGAGGAGGTGAAATCAGCGTCTGAACGTTCGTCTAGCAAAGAGAAGCCGATGGAGGGGATGCCACTCAAGGCGCCATCTGCTGCAGCCGCCATCGTGCCCGAGTAGATGACGTTGATGGAAGCGTTGCTGCCGTGGTTGATTCCGCTGACCAAGAGGTCCGGCAGGTTGTCGTGGCCAAAGACCTCGGCAACAGCAAGCTTGACACAATCCACAGGGGTCCCCGAACAGGCGCGGGCTTCCTTGATTCCGCGGCCGAATTCGAAGGGGTTTAGCCGAAGGATGCGACTGAAGGTGACCGCGTGACTCATGCCGCTCTGCGGGCTGGCCGGTGCGACCACATAGACATCTCCAAATTCGGTCATGGACTCGGCAAGGCGCTGGATGCCTGGAGCAGCAATGCCGTCGTCGTTGGTGACGAGAATCCGGGGTCTGTGGGTTTTGCTCATGCTCGCTCAGGGATGCGCTGCAGGGCGACCTGAAGCCAGTTCCAGTACTTGGTCACGGAGGAGATGGAGGCCCGTTCATCCGGGCTGTGGGCGCCAAGGATGGTCGGCCCAAAACTGACCATGTCGAGCCCGGGGTAGCGGCTGCCCAATATGCCACATTCCAAACCTGCGTGACAGGCGAGAACCAGCGGCTCTTCGCTGTAGAGTTCGCGATAAAGCTCGGTCATCATCTGAACCACGGCGCTCTTGGGATTCGGCGTCCATCCTGGATAGGCTCCACCGCGGCCCGGCGTGAGTCCTGCCATCAGAAAGGGGGCCTCAATGCGCCTCGCAAGATCCAGTTTCTCCGAGTCGACAGAGCTTCGTGTCAGACAGTGGGCCTCGATTTGTCCTTCATCGAGAAGGACACGGGCCAGGTTGTTTGAAGTCTGAACAAGCCCTTCGATGTCGGGGCTCATGCGGTCGATTCCATTGGGACAGGCATCCAATGCGGCAAGGAGGGAGCCGGCTTGATCTGCCGACACCACTTCTGCTGGAGCGCCGACCTCATGAAACTGAATGCTCAGATCAGGATCGGTTGTGCGGTACTCAGCACAGATGGCGTTTGTGAGGTCGGAAAGTGTGTCGGCCCATTCACGTGCAGTGCAGCTGGAGGCCAACGTTGCTTTTGCTTCTC
>CAXHAW010000355.1:0-2383 GCA_964014525.1 uncultured bacterium | reverse complement strand
CACAGGTAGGATCGTCGGCAGCGTCAGATGTGTATAAGAGACAGAACACGAACCGCCTCGGCCCCTATTGACACATTAATACGCCCTGATTCTCCCCCTTCGAAAACCTGAACATCGTCATCTACACGGAGCAGACCGGGCCCTCCAATCATAGAACCGAAGACGTTGGACGTCTCAAAATCTTCCACCCGAAGCAATCGAACATCCTCGACCAACTCTATTGAAGGAACCAAGGTGTCGCGCATGCCCGGATCGGGAAACTGGGCCTGCTCATATGCAGTAAAAAAGGGGTAGGGCGCCCTGCGATCACTGAGTCCATTTTCCCGAATTCCAGCCAGAAGGCGAACTGATCCTTCTGCTATGTCCTCGGGAAGAAGTGGCACGACAGCTGGCAAAGGGAAAACACCGACCACATCGGTCGCACTGTACACCCACAAATCAGTGATCCTCGAAGACGATGTGCCCTCCAATTCTCCAGGGGTAAAGGCCAATTCCGGCACAACGAGATACCGAGGAATGTCTTGGTCTTCCCCGATGATGGAGCACCCCCACAACCCCAACAGGAGCAGTGCCATTTGAAAAGGCTTCAGGCCAAGTTGTGCAACGCGTTGAATCCGCATGGTTCAGGTCAGGGGGCAAAATCCGAAATCAGGACCGCACTCACAATCGTGGTTTTGAACGGATGATGGCATGGCGATGGTATTGTCAACCCTTCAGAGTTTTCAACAGAACGGGAAGTTGAATGCGCACCATCAACGAATGATCAAAACGTGCCCGCTCTTCCGTTCAATTCTTCGCACCACAGAGGTCGGGTCTCGAAACGTCAATTGAAACGCGTACAGCCCATCCCGAACATAATGCAGCTTCTCGTCGAGCGGTCGGTTGTCCGCTCTGTAGCCGCCGGTCCAGTATTCCTCGGGATTCTCGGTCTCCCAGATCATCACGCCCCAACGGTCAAAAATCTTGAGTGCGTATTCCCCCGGCTCACAATCTAGACTGGGGCGCCATGCGTCGTTGATGAGGTCTCCATCCGGTGTGAACGCGCTGGGAGCAAACACGAGACAGCCGCAGGGCACCTCGACCACGCTTACCGAATCGATGATGCTGCCACAATCTGTGGTGTGCGTGGCCACATAGGTGCCCGCCACATTGACCTGCCTCGAGGCCCCCGTTTCACCGTCGTTCCACACCACGGGATCCGGAACCCCAGTTTCGAGATACACCACTTGGTCGAGACAAAACTCCACGAGATCAGGCAACCCCATTTGGGGCAGAGCCCCTGTCGGCACAACGATGCCCACCGATACAGGACATCCTGAAGATTGGGAAATGGCCTCGGCGAAATACACGCCAGGGTCGGTCACTGTCAGGCCGCCTTCTGTCTGAAGCGCTCCATCGATGGTCCAATCCGTCCATCCATCTGGAAACGGAACAAAAGTGAATTCTCCTGGACAGAGGGGGGGCACGTCAAAGGTGGGCGCCACCACTGACTCGACCTCTAGCCAAGTGCTGTCACTCCCTTCACATCCTGGCAGGACGGACACAGTAACTCCAATCCAACCTGGTGCTCCCCCTTGCCACTGCCAACCTGAGCTTCCATCCGTCCAAACGGGATCGGCCACTCCCACCAAGGATTCGACCTCCAAAAGCAATTCCTCTCCAGCACACAAGTTGGCGCTGTCGGGCAATTGTGAATCAGGTTGCTCGAGAACCGCCAAGGCGATCTCCAATTCAGACGAAACGCCACAAACATCAGTGACCAGAGCGGTGTACTCGGTGGTCGATGCGGGCTCGGCAACCGGTTGCTGAGCAAACGGATCATCGAGCCCATCCTGCGGAGACCACACCACTGAAGACGTCTCATCCATAGCGAGATCGAGGACAACCGATTGTCCCTGGCACATCGCCACGGCCACTGCAAGTGAGGCTGGTTCAGGCTCAATCAATCCAATGACCACCGATGTATCCAGCCCGCAACCCGTGGACACATCCAATGCCGTGATGACCGCTTCACCCGCCGTGGCCAGCCATCCGTCCGGCATGGGGACACCATTGACCATCCAATCTGTGCCTTCTTCCGGCCAGGGCAACAGCGTGTCCTGTCCAGCGCACAAATCAGGAACGTCGGGCAACAAGAGCGCGGAGGGGCTCAAGGCCAAGACCCAAGTGCTGTCAGAGGCTAAGCAACCCTCGGCGCTTTGCACAAGGACCCCCTGCCAGCCCGTACTGGTTCCGGTCCAGATTTCATCACTTGAGCCGTCGGTCCACAGCATGGACAGCACATCATCTGGAGCCTGAACGTCCAAAACCACAACTTCGCCAGGACAAAAGCTGGCCTCCTGAGGCAAGCCCGGTTCCGGCAAGGGCCAAACCTCCACTAAGG
>CAXHAW010000354.1:0-2383 GCA_964014525.1 uncultured bacterium | reverse complement strand
TCCGTGCACCCACCGACGGGCTACTCGAGGTGGACGGAGTGGCCGTGGCCAATCACGACTTGACGGCACTTCGACGGCGCATGGCACTCGTGCCACAAGAGGTCATTCTGTTTGGCGGCACCATAGAAGAAAACATTCGTTATGGCCGACCTGAGGCCACGGAAACCGAAGTGCAAAAAGCGGCAGAAGACGCGCTCGCCCTGCCCTTCATCGAGGGCTTTCCAGACGGCTTCAACACCTTGGTCGGGGAACGCGGCATTCAATTGTCAGGCGGACAACGACAGCGCATTGCGCTTGCCCGGGCATTCCTTCGCGACCCAGAGCTCCTTCTTCTCGACGAAGCGACCAGCGCACTGGATGCTGCCAGCGAAAAGGCCATCCAAAACGCATTGGAACGCCTGATGCAAAGGCGCACCTCCTTGGTGATTGCCCACCGCCTTTCCACTGTCCGATCTGCAGACCGAATTGCCGTCATGGAAGGGGGCCGAATTGTGGAAGTCGGAGACCACCTGACCCTTATGGCCGCAGGCGGTCGCTACCGAGAACTCGTCGAACACCAATTGGAAGACACAAATCCCTAGGAAAATCGACCTCGGTCTCTGCGGGCTTCCTACATTCGAGACATGGCTAAAAGACGCGCACTCATTACCGGAATCACCGGTCAAGATGGAGCCTATCTCACCGAACTCCTCTTGGAAAAAGGCTATGAAGTGCACGGGGTGAAGCGCCGCACATCGCTGCTTAATACGAACCGGATCGACCACCTCTACCAAGATCCGCACGATCGGGATATCCGCCTGAAGCTCCACTATGGCGATCTCACGGATTCAACCAACCTCATCCGCATCGTGCAGGAGGTTCAACCAGATGAGATCTACAACCTGGCGGCCATGAGCCATGTGAAAGTGAGCTTCGACACCCCGGAATACACGGCCAATGTAGATGGACTAGGTACCCTGCGCTTGTTGGAGGCCATTCGCATCCTTGGCATGGAAAAGGACGTCCGCTTCTATCAGGCCTCCACCTCGGAGCTCTACGGTCTCGTGCAAGAGGTCCCGCAATCGGAAACAACACCCTTCTACCCCCGCAGTCCCTATGGCATCGCCAAGCTCTACAGCTTTTGGATCGTCAAGAATTACCGGGAGGCATACGGAATTCATGCCTCCAATGGCATCCTGTTCAACCACGAAAGCCCCCTGCGCGGAGAGACCTTCGTGACCCGAAAAATTACCCGTGCCGTGTCCAAAATCTCATTGGGTCTTCAGGACAGCCTTCACCTCGGCAATCTCGATGCACAGCGAGACTGGGGCCATGCAAAGGATTACGTCGAAGGCATGTGGCGCATGCTCCAACAGCCGCATTCTGACGACTACGTCTTGGCCACCGGCCGAACCGTTACCATCCGCAGCTTTGTGGACATGGCATTCAAGGAGGTCGGCATTGACATAGACTGGAAAGGAGAAGGCGTCGAAGAGACAGGGACGGACCGAAAAACAGGAAAAATCTTGGTTTCTGTGGACCCCAGATATTTCCGGCCCACTGAAGTGGAACTGCTGGTTGGGGATGCAAGCAAGGCAAAGTCGGCGCTCGGATGGGAACCCACCCGCACCCTCGAACAGCTTTGCTCTGAAATGGTGGCCTCTGATTTGGCTCTGTTCAAGCGGGACAAGTACCTCTTGGATGGCGGGCACGACATCCTCAACCAACACGAGACCTAACCCTCAGAGGGGCAAAGTCTCAGCGCATTCGCCTGTGGCGCAGTAAAAAACGAATCCACGAACGGGACGGGACTCCGTGCGGGACAAGGCCTGCACATATCCCCGCACCTGGTCGGCGTGCTTTTTTCGCTTCTTGTCATCGAGCTTGACGACCGTCTTGAAGTCGATGATGTCCACCACATCCGCCTTCATAACCACCCGGTCAGGGCGAACCAATTCTCCAGACAGGCTGACCATTTCACGCTCATTGAACACCGCACCAGAACCGTCAAACCAACCCGACATGACCGGGTGGGACACGACCTTTTGAACCATGGCGCACACCCGACCCCAGTCTTGCTCATTGCAACGGGACCACGGCCACGGCCTCGACAGCACACGCTCGGCATCCCCGGCATCCACAATGCGGGCGAGCTGGCTGTGGACTGCAGTACCAAAAGCCTGGGCGTCCATTTCCCCCAGTGTTGGCCGATCGAGGTCCCGATTCCGACCCGCAATCACATCCTTGGTAATTCCGTAAAATCGAAAGGCAGGCAGCGTGCACATTTCCGGCCCCTCTGCCCGGTCCTTGTCCAGGGGACGTGCTGCGTCAAAATTCCTGGATCGATAGGGAGATGCTGCCAAGTCGCACCCCTGTCTCTTATACACATCTGACGCTGCCGACG
>CAXHAW010000353.1:0-2394 GCA_964014525.1 uncultured bacterium | reverse complement strand
GGTTCGCCGGGCTCGACCTCGGAGAAGCCGACGTCCTGCGACGGGGGATGTCTGGAAAGTTTCGGTCACGCGAAGAGTTCCAGAAGGCCCGCCAAGCCTTCTTCGACAAAGCAAAAACAAAAGGCCACAGTCACGCGCTGGTGGCCGAAGTGTGGCGACAGGTCGAAAGCTTCGCTGGGTACGCCTTCGCCAAAGGCCACTCCGCATCCTTCGCCGTCGAAAGCTACCAGAGCCTCTTTCTCAAGGCGCATTGGCCTCTGGAATACATGACGGCCTGCATCAACAACTTCGGGGGATTCTACCGCACGGAATTCTACATCCACGAAGGGCGAATGCTCGGAGGCAGGGTCGTCCCCCCCTGTGTCAACACTGGAGAATACCTGTCGGGATACAACGCCACCACCCGCACCATCACACTGGGGTTCAACCTCGTCAAAGGCGTGGAAGGTGAGGTCGCCATGCGCATCCAAAAAGAACGGCACAGCGCTGGGCCCTATCGGGACCTGGAAGACCTCGTGCGGCGAACCGGAACAGGACTTGAACAGTTGATCACCATCATCCGAATCGGAGGCCTAGGCTGGACAGGGAAGTCCAAACAACAACTGCAATGGGAGGCCCACTTCCTGCTCGGCCACCTCCCCAAACAGACCCCGGCCCCCGACCTCTTTCGCGACACCGAAGCCACCGAACACCGGGCCAGCCTCCGCCATCTGCCAGCCCTTGAAAGAAACCGCGACGAAGACGCCTACGACGAAATCGAACTCCTTGGGTTCCCCTTGTCCTCCCCGTTCAACCTGCTCACGGCAGATGCCCTTCGCACCGCCCAACACACTCTGCCGGCGCGGGCACTGCAAGAGCACATCGGCCAAACGGTCACGGTCGCGGGATACCTCGTCACAGTCAAAGAGACCTCAACCATCAAGGGTGAACGCATGCTGTTCGGCTGCTTCGTGGACCGCGAAGGGCAGTGGATTGACACCGTCCACTTCCCCGCTGTCGCCAAAGCTTCTCCGTTTCGGGGACGCGGGGTATATCAATTGCGCGGCACTGTCCAAGAGGAGTTTGGCTGCCTCAACGTAGAGATACAGACGATGGAAAAACTGGACCTCAAGCCCGACCCACGCTATGACGAAAGCACCCCGACCAAAGCCCGGCCATCTGGCCGCCAACACCGGCGGGTCCCGCAAGCCAGGCGCCTGCCCAACGCGTCTTGACAGAGGTCAACCGCCAAAGGCCCAACGCACACCAGCATACAACGTGCGGCCAAAAATCGGCGCGTACACCAACGAAGCATCAAACAGAGGGTCAAATGCTGGTGTCCCTTCCATTCCGGGGCCCACCCCAATGATGGGGTCAGCCTGGCGATAGTCCGTCACATTCTCGACACCAACATAAACCTGCCGACCTTCTGCAAAATCACGGCTGAACTGAAGGTTTCCCGTCAAGAAAGAAGGCGCGTCAGAAGGCCGACGGTATGCCTCGGGATTCTGGTACGTCCAAGGCAACCTCTGCGGTCCCGTCACCTGAAATGTCACGTCTGCGCGCCACTGTCGGCCCTTGGCATCCGTTCGAGAACCGCAGGCCACAGTTGCAAATCCGCGGTGACGGGCCACAAAAGGATCTTGACGGTAACCGCTTGTGCCACCATAGTCGGTATTGGCATCCACCCAACGGTAGGCCACCGTGATGTCCAGTCGCTTTGTCCAGTCCCACCAGAACTCCGCCTGCACGCTCCGGGATTGACTCTGGCCTTGCCTCACCGTGGCCTGTCCCGGCGTATCCAAATCCACGAAAACCCGGTTGCTGAAGTCCACACGGTATCCATCAAGGCTGAAACTCGCGTCCCGATAGCCCAAAGAAAACTTGGTAAGGAAATTCAGCCCCATGTTCCAGCTCTCCTCTGGACTGAGCCCTCGAAACGGATCCTCGCTGCCCGGCTCTGGAAACACCCATTGACGGTTGGACGCCCACACCCCTGCAAACTCTGCCAATGGCACCGATGTGCGCCACCCTTTGCCCAGTGCTGCCTTCAAGGTTATCGCATCCGAAACTGACCAGCGGGCGTTCATCCGGGGCGTCACGAACACGCCGAACGTGTCGTGCACATCAGAGCGCAACCCAAGGATCACATCCCAACGCTCCCGTCGAATGGTCCACTCCATGAACGCTCCTGTGACCACCTCGCCCCGCTCCACCCCGTTCGTATCAGCCAATGTCCCTCCGGGAAAAGCGTCACGCTGAACGAGGGTCTGTCCATACCTGTCCCCTTTGGCAGAAACGCCCATGACCAATTCATCCCCGCGGTTCGTCTTTCGCTGGTAGAGCAGATTGAGTCGAACGAACAGTTGCTGTCTCTTATACACATCTGACGCTGCCGACGATCCTACCTGTGTA
>CAXHAW010000352.1:0-2395 GCA_964014525.1 uncultured bacterium | reverse complement strand
TCATTGATGAATGCAGTGCTGTCAAAATTGCACGCAGAAGCCAAGCCGCACCCAGCGCATGTGATATAGTCGCAGGATCCATCATCGAAGGTCAAGAATGGATTGAAGTTGCACGCCAACGAGTCCAAGCATCCCCCCACTTCTGCCCCATCGCAAACGAGAACAAAATCGAAGCCCCCAACAGCGGGTGTCACGGCATTGGATCCGCTCACATGGAGCAAATACTCCACCCCTGGTTCACTCTCCCACTCTACTTGAGATGCGAGGAAATTCTCGTAACAAGGTTCAGCAAAAAAGTCAGCCTCATCCTGGTCGTCATTTCCTGCTACGCAGTCAAGGTTGTCGCATTCCCCTTCATATACGCTGAGATACGTATCGTAGCCGGTGTCCTCAAAGCACATCGTGGCACGCAAGGTGTCGCCAGTTCCAGTGATGGTGTACCAAAGTCCGCCGTGGAAGTATTCTCCGATGTTGTACTGGTCACAGTATGTGCTCTCTGTGGTGTCCGCACAAACGGTGGTTGCCGTCACAATTTGACTGCAGGCAATGGGTTCAGCCATTGCACATTCATCGTTGGCCACGGGAAGGCAGAATCCATTGCAATCAAATCCGCCTGTGGCATAGTAGCAACTTCCGTCTTCCTCGGTGTATACAGGGGCCCAGTTACACGCTGCGGGATCCGTGCAGCCTGGAAACTCGAATGGATCACAGACACCATCCGCATCGACATCGCAAAGACAATTCCCCTCACAATCAAAACAGAAGAATGGATGCTCACAACTGCCGTCATCTTCAGTGGCCAACGGATTGAAATTGCACGCGTCTTCTTCCATGCAGCCCGGCACAGAGCAGTCGGGCAGGAGAATGCCAGATAGAAGAATGTCGCCAAGGCTGTCTGGAAGAGCGAGCGAGGTGTCCGTGAGCAGGTCTAGCGTGAGCCATACTGAGTCCACTTCCCATGTTATGCTCGCAGAATCGAGGGGGATATCACCCAAATCCACATACAGCGACAAAGGTTCATCACCAGTAGAAATTTCGATGGTGAAATGAACGGCTGAATCCCCATTGGATGGCACGTGGTTGGTTTCAAAAAGCAAGCCGTCCGAAAACAAGCATGCGTGAATCCCATTGGAGTCCGTGGTGCAAGCAACATCAACGTCCTCATCATATCCTGAAGTCCAAGCCGTGTCGAGCACAAGTGCAAATCCGGTTGTTCCCGATGCGAATTCAGCCAGAAAGGAAACGGTTCCCTGGGGAACACAAAGTGAATCCTGCGCCTTTGCGCCAATAGACCCGATAAGGAGCAATACAAGAGTGGAAATGGTGGACTTCATGAAACGCTTCATGCTGGGTTTCTTCAACTATTAAGATACCCCGAAGAGACGATATTAAAAGCAGAAACGCCGACCCAAAGGGCCGGCGTTTCCAATGATTATTGACGTGTCCTGAGGTCAGTGGCGAATCATCAACTGCTGAATGGCAGAGGATTGTCCTGCAGTCAAGCGCACCTGATAAACACCGTCCGCCAAGTTGGAGAAGTCCATTTGAACTTTTCCGGAGAGGGTCATGCCTTCTTGACGGAAGACCCTGCGCCCAGCGCCATCGAAAACCTCGATGATGGCATCCTGAACCAGCTTGTTCATTTCCATCACCAGTTGACCGTCAGTTGGGTTTGGCATCAAGGCAATGCCGAGATCACCGACCACTTCAGTCAAGCCGATGGTGGTCAGTGTGACCACTTCCGTTTCCTCACATCCGTTCTCATCGGTCACGGTCAGTGAATATGTTCCATCCGAGAGGCCTGCGATGTCTTCAGTGTCATAGTTTCCTGCTGGACCTTCCCAAGCGTAGCCGACATCGCCTGTTCCACCCTCGACAGAGACTGAAATCTGACCGTTTGGAGCACCATCCGGATCCACAGTCTCATCGACCGTAATCACGATGGCATCCGGCTCCTCAACAGTGGCGTTGATGTCTGCCTCGCATCCATTGGCGTCTGTTGCAAAGACAGTATACGGCCCAGCATCCAAGCCTTCAAAGTTGCCATCCACATTGGAGTCGGCTCCAATTTCGTAGGTGATGACACCAGTTCCTCCTTCTGAAGTGGCAACGATAGAACCATTGCTGTCTCCATTACAATTGGCGTCATTGGCAAAGGCAAAGAGCATGATGGCTTCTGGCTCATTGACCAAGACCTCAAGGGTGTCTGTGCACATCAATGAGTCCATGGCGATGACCTTATAAGATTCACCACCCAGCTGTTCAAACGTGAGGTTGTTTTGGAACACCCCACCCTCTAGAGCATAATTGACTGAGCCGTATCCGCCGGCCGATCCCTCCAGCATGATGGATCCGTTCATGTCGCCTGCACAAGTAACATCCACCACCGTGACGG
>CAXHAW010000351.1:0-2396 GCA_964014525.1 uncultured bacterium | reverse complement strand
ATCCAGCGCCACGGATTCGCCCAAAAGTCGGGATTGGGTCTTCGTGGTTCTCGCCGTGAGCACGAAAAAGATGGCCAGGGTGGCGATGAACAATCCGAATCCAGCGAAAATTCTTGCGCCGATTGAATGGAACCAATTTCGCATTTCAGTGGCCCCCCATTTCTACAAGATGAGCCCTGCACCATTCGACCCGATCCTGATTCAGGAGCGCTTCGGAGACCACGGCAAGAGCCTCATATCCCGAGGCGCGTTCTGCGTCCTCCGAAATGGCCTGTTCTAGACCCTCGGCTGCTAGGTTCCATAGGATTGCCGACTGTTTCAAAGCAAAATCAACTGCATCTAGGTCCTCCTCGGAGGCTTTGAATTGACGAACACCTTGGTTGTACGTGTGAATGGCAAGATTGTAGAGCGAGCGAAATCGGTCTGGTTTTCTGTCGGCAGCCCGCTCATAGCAGGTCCGTCCCCATTGGAACCAAGGTCCCGCTCCGCCTTGCTCATTGAGCTCTGCTTGCATGAAAGCGTGCTCAGCAAGCATCTGGTCTAGCAATACCTCGTCGGGTTCGGCATCCCAATTGGGATCCAAAAAATGCTGAATGTCTGAATGTGATTTCAGGTGGCCACGGGCAACGTCTGCTTCTCCGGGTTGACTAGAGCGTACGGCATCTCTGGCGTCCTCTAGGTGGGTATCGGCGAGGAACGAGAGCAGTGCAATTCGCTTTTCTTCGAGTTTCTTTTCCGGATCGCGTCGGGCGCATTGCATGGCTGCATCCGCAGCGGTGGATCGGGCTTGCGAGTTGGGGTTTCGCCCATCTCGAACCACGAAGAGCGATTTTTGGATGAAGGCATGGACATACCAACATGTGGGGTCATTTGATTCCGAGGTGTTCAAGGCCTGGACCATCACCTGCTCCGCTTCTTCAAAGCGCTCAGCCTTAGCCAAATCGACAGCTTCGCGGGTCAATGGCCCCTGTGCATTGCCCACATCATGTGAGGCCAACAGCCACGACAACGCCACAAAACAGAGGAGTAGATGGCGGCTCACGGACATAGCTTTTGGAGGAAAGGAACAGGAAGCGTCATGCCTTTGGAAGACAGGCCATCGGTGTCCTGAACAATACACAACTGGGGGTCATTGCCGATTTTCCGCCTCTTTAGAATGAGGTCGAACCCATCGAGATCTCCCCCGTCCGTGATGATGAGGGCCTGCTTGTTGTCCTTGCGGTTCCATCGGTTCACGGCCCGCTGAAGGCCCTCATTGTCGGATGCCTTTCGCGACGTGCCTCCAAGGAACAGGACCGTGAAGTCACCGCGTTCCGAAGCGAGGCTTTCTTCATCAAGGGACACGATATCGACAGGAAGGCCGGCAATGGCCCTTCCGTCCAATTTCGATCCAAGGTTATCCGCCAAGTCAGGCCAGCCCACCACGGCTATGCGGAATGCTTCTCGCGATGCGAGTTCGGGCCAAAACATCTCCCGACCCAACAGGTATAGGTATCGTCGGTATTGGATAGCCCAAATGGGAGATCGGTCAATTTCCGGGTCCTCCATGTGTGCAGACACACACACGGCCTCCTTTATCGGGACACCGCGCACTTCTTCAATCATCGCGAGGGCAGGAAGCACCCAGCAACCAATGAGGAAACAGGAAAGGAGAGGACGCCACATGAAATGAACCGCTGACTTGCAAAATAGTCCGCGACAGCGGGAATCAAACCTCCGGGTCCAGTTGTTCTAAGTCTCGGTCAAACAGGTACAATCCAGCACTGTCTGAGCCTATCATGGCCAATTTATCGAGAATGGTCCGGGCAAGGGCCTCCTCTTCAATCTGCTCGGAGACATACCATTGCATGAAATTGTGGGTGGTGTAGTCCTTGCGGGAGAGACAGAGGTCGACCACGTCGTTGATGCTCGCTGTCACCCTGGTTTCGTGTTCCAAGAGCGTCGTGAACACCCCTTTTAGTCCATCGAATTCCGCCTTGGGTGCTTCAAGAGATGGGATTTGGGCTCTGCCACCGCGCTCGTTGACGAAACGGACCAGTTTGAGCATGTGCTGGCGCTCTTCGTCGCTGTGTCTGTATAAAAAAGCGGCGGTTCCATTCAGGCCGCTCGTCTCTGCCCACGTGGCCATTCCGAGGTAGAAATGGGAGGACCTGGCCTCCATGGCAATCTGGTTATTTAGGATGTTTTCGATTTGTGAATCAATCATGTTTCAGAAAATAATGAAATAGTATGAACTAAATAGGATAGGATAAGTTGTTGATATTGAGTACCAAAAGAACAGTGTATAAATTTAGTTTGTTCGATGATCAAGCTGCGGGCCCGTCTTGAGCGCCAAACGAAGGCGGTTGACTGTCTCTTATACACATCTGACGCTGCCGACGATCCTACCTGTGTAG
>CAXHAW010000350.1:0-2400 GCA_964014525.1 uncultured bacterium | reverse complement strand
GATTCCGTGAAGTCTCGTGGGCTCGGAGATGTGTATAAGAGACAGGCCTTCGGATGCGCCATCGACCCAAATCGACATCGGCTTTGTGGGCCTTCACTACCGTCCGTTTGGGATTGCCCTGTACGATGTAAACTGGTCATTGAAAGACCCGGAACGGTCCCTCCTTAGCATGGAGTCGCTCACGGTACAGCCCCGAGGACTCGACCCAAAAGCATGGGACCGAATCCACCTAAAAGGAGTGCACGCCCAGTCCGCTTTGTTCAACTGGCTTGCGCCCGCCCTGTCGGCTCCCAACGCCCAAAAAGCAGAGGAACACCCCCCTGCCATCGCCGTCGGTTATTTGGGGCTTGAAGACATTAGGTTGTCCCTCCCTTCCGCATGGTCTGGTGGAGTGGACTCTCTCGCCCTGCATCTGGTGGACGCCAACGTGGGCGACTTGATTTGGGATGGAACGCAACCGACATGGTCGGAAGGCCATGCGAACCTCCAAGCCTCCGGACTGCTGCAAACCCATCCATTCTCCATGGCCATCCAAGGCGGGGGAGCACCCCATGAGATTAGGCTGACCATTCGAGACAGTGTCCCTGGTGGAGGTTTTCCCTTCCCCGGTCAAGGCACCGCGGCACACAGGCTGAAATCCGCTGTCATTCAAGCCGACCTACCCTCAAAAAAGGCAGATGTCGCACTAGAATTGGATGCCGGTTCCCTCCGGATGTCAGCGGGATGGTCGGCAGACTCCCTTGAATTGAATTCGCTTTTCCTTGACATTCCCAGCCTCTCAGTTCTGTCCACGGATTTGCCTAAAGCCTCTGGGACGCTTGATCTCCACGGCCCCCTGCGCGTTCCCACCACAGGGCTATCCCATGGAGCCCTGGAATGGGGAACGCCCCAAATTCATGGCGCAGTGAAATGGAGTGGAGCCGTATCTGTATCCGATCAGGCACCAACCACCCTTACCGGCACGTGGACGCCAACATCGGGAACCGTCAACAGCCAAGCCTTGATCCGACCGGGCTTTTGCGGTGTACCCAACCATTCACTCTCCTTGAACCTAGAGGGACGGCTTCCCAAATGGGACGCAACCGCAGACAATCAAGAAGGGCCTTCTCCTCTGGATTGGAACGGACAATGGTCCATTGAGACGATGGCGTCCCCCTTGGGTCTCACTAACGGATCTGGAAGCATAGAGGTTCAGGTCCGGCAGTCCGATGCGGATGCTTGGTTGGGTCAATTCAACATCAATGGCCACTGTGCCCCCATGACATTGTCCGAATCCTTAGAACTATATGGCCCTGTGTCATGCAAGGGAGAAGTTGTGATCCAAAGTGACTTGACCCCTGCTTCTTGGTGGACCCATGTGGATATGACGGATTCCCGATGGATTCCAAAGCGTGGATTTGGGTCATCCACATCTCCTGGCGCCCCCTTGACAATGCATCGGTTTTCGTTGCAGGCTGAAGGCACAGCAAATGAATTCCTTGCCACACTAGATGGCGATTTCGCTCAAGGTCAGATTGGAGGGCCGCTTGACCCCGATGGCTGGACAGGTCCGATTCAACAGGCGCTGGCTTCCGGTGGGTTTGCAGCGCCAGTGCAAAATCAAGGCGGTTGGCAGGACTGGACTGTGGAGCTCACTCTACTTCAAGACGACCTTCTGGAACGCTGGAGCTCAGGCACACGATCCGTTGGCTCCAATTCAAAGCTTACGGGCTCGTTTGTGGATGGTGCCTTGGTGTCCCAAATCGACCTGACTGCATTGCACAGCGACAAGCTCCGGACAGGGCCCTTGACTTTGTCCTTGACAGGGGGCACATCTGCCCTTCACGTGGAACTCGAGGCCAACAGAGCCCAGCATGGAGACATCGGAGGCCTAGACAGGGTGGCGCTGGACGCGGCTGTGTCTACCGGAACCCAATCGAAAATCAGCCTCGAGTGGGATGCCCCCTTCGCAGGTCAAATCGAGGTCCATCACCAATTAATTGACGCCAGAAAGCACCTGCTCAAGCCCGTGGTCGTCAACGTGGAACACGCCTCGGGACCGTGGTCCCTCGATACGGCCCTTCAGCGCGAGTTCCAATGGATTGGAGCAGACTGGACCACCCTGATCGTCGACGGCTTTGCGTTGACCGGACCGCTCGGACGTGTCCAGCTCGATTCAGAAACAGGCCCCAACGGAAGCCCAACCAAACTCGGACTTGATATCGACGGTGTGCCCACCGAATTTCTTCCCCGATGGGCAGGTCACGCTCTGGACATGGACACCCCCGAGGTGAGCGGCACCTTGAATGGACGGGGTGAAGTCAATTTGGCCACGCTTGAGTCAAAAGGCCACTTGCAGTGGCAGGATGCACAAATCCTGTCTCTTATACACATCTCCGAGCCCACGAGACTTCACGGAAT
>CAXHAW010000349.1:0-2400 GCA_964014525.1 uncultured bacterium | reverse complement strand
GATTCCGTGAAGTCTCGTGGGCTCGGAGATGTGTATAAGAGACAGCAAACGAACGCATCGTAGCCACATTGGAACATTTGGCGCCAAATGCGGTCGACATGTCAAACGCGACATCGTCCAAGGGCATGATCTCGGTGATGCTCAGGTCCCGGACTGGAATCTGAGGCTCTGTGGGGCGAAGCGCCTCGTACCAAGCATTGACTTCATCGAGGGTTGCCTCCCTGATTTGGAAGGTCTCCTGCTCAACCTTGTAGTAGATGTAACTCCCCAACAGGCTGCTGACGGAGTCGATGGAAAGGGGGTCGGCGATGTAGGCATTGGGCACATTGTCCTGAATGGCCCTCAGGTTCACGTGCGACAGCGGCGTTTGAATCACGGAGGTCATGATTCCGCCCACGCGGGGCAGCGAGTTTGGCAAGGCATCATACAACACGATGTCCCGAGAACCTGGGGTCTCGCCCAGTTCCATGTGGCGGAAGAAACCGTAGCCCTCTGCGAGGTGAAGCGGGATGTAGTCAATGTTCGAAAACACCTCCGACTCCAGCACCACTTCGATGCCTGACCCCGCGTAATCACCAGCATACTCTTCGAGGTAGTCGTCCTCATCTCCTTCCCCGATAAAGTGGGTCATGTTGTTTTGCAGGAAGGGCATGTTGGCCAGCAGCAGATGGTAGGTCCGCTGGGTGTCCTCAAAGTCATCTGCGTCTCCAAAAGAGAAATTGAACGAATACCCTCCGATGGTGCCGTTGGGGTTGATTTGGGTGGGGTAAAACACAATCTCTCCCGACGAATCATCTCCGACGACATTCGCATCGATGGCCCCCCAGAAACCATAGTGTACCGTGTGGGTGTTGCTGTTGATGAAGTAGACCTTGGGCTCGGGGGTGTCCCTGTCCATGATGCCGAATTTGACGTAGAGCTGGTCGTCCAAGAATGGCGCCCAACCCACATTGTTGACCGTCGCCAAGTCCATGAACGTCTCTGCATCCGGAATGGACGTCGACCCGTCCTCGAAATCAATCGGTGCCGCGTAGTTCAACGGCGCATCCGTGGGCATGTTCTGGAACTCGGTGACATCGTCAATGAGGTCTCCATCGATATCGCCTGGGGTGGCGACGTCATATTCCCGGACCGTGTATTGGTCTTCGGGATACGCCGCGCCGGGCTCCGAAATCACCATCGTGCCATCCACGCCCATGGTCATCGAGGTGGCCCATTCAAAATCCGGGCTGTGCTGCGCCTCCAAGATGTAATACTTGCCGGACTCCGCTTGGATGGACAGTTGGACTTGGCCCAGTGCGTTGACCGAGTAATTGTCAATGGGCACAATGTCCTGTCCAAAGAACCACAGGGGACAAATGGCTGCGGTCAGAACAAGCAGTTGGGTCTTGAAGCTCATGGCGGTTCGGTTTCGGGTATACAGGCTACAACTTAAGACACCTCATCGGGATTAAAGGTTGCCTGAATTGCCAACCCGAATTCGAGCGGGGTCCTGACACAGGCTGATCTCTAGAATCAGTCTTCCCCACATGAAAAGGCCGTATGCAAGACATGCAGGCGCCTGTTGGACGGGGAGACGACCACTTGATAGACCCGATTGTAAATCGATTCATCAAATGATCCGATGTCCTGGCCCACCAGAAGACCAGCCAAAACGCCCGTTGTGTTGCTGTGGCCGACCACCAGAGCATCCTGCCCATTGTCAAGCAAGGTCGCCATGACGTCCTCCAGCGCGCGGGGATTGTATTCCTGCACCCCAAGCCCCTTGGCTTGGGCAGTGGGCAGCGCTGTGCCCTGCGTTCTCCGATAGTTGGTGCTGTACACTGCCTCCAGCGGAACGTCCTCAAAAAACACGCTGAGGCTCTCGGACCGCTCCTCGCCACACGGCGTCAGTTCCGGGTCGTTTGAATCGGACTGCTTCTCCGAATGGCGAACCAAGTAAAGGGTAAACAGCCCGTTCTCCTCCTGTGCGGGAACCTGCAGTTGCATTCCGAAGAGGCACAACACGAATGCCCACATTGCGAGCGGGCCAGGGGTCATCTGAAAGGTCATTGTCATCAATCGTTGAGCGTTTCCACCCGATGCACGAAGCTGCTGCACACCAAAGATGAAATCAGGCCTGAACTTATGGCCTATCTTCTTGCCAATGAGCCGGAACCTGTTCAACTTCCTCCTGCTTTCTTGTCTTTTGGGCCTTTGGGCCTCACCAGCAAAAGGTCAACTCTGTCCCACACCCTGGCACAGCGTCACAATGACAACAGGCATCTGGGCTTCAGAAATCAGTTGGGCGGTGCTGACACTGGACGGCGAGATTGCGGCAGGGCCCTTCGGTTCTTATGAGGACATGAAGTAAGACCAAGCCCGACAAGCCGGTGATGCCCGCGCACAAGGCAGCTTCAG
>CAXHAW010000348.1:0-2405 GCA_964014525.1 uncultured bacterium | reverse complement strand
CGTTTCCAGCGCCGTCACACTCCACTGTCAAATCGGCTGGCGCCGCAATGCTCGGTGCGGTATCGTCGTTGACCGTGATCGTCTGGTCGCAAGTCAGCGTCGTGACGTTGCCGCAGTTGTCCTCACCCGTGATGGTGAAGGTCCGTGTAATCACCAAGCTGCCATCGCAGGGAGAGCTGATGGCATCTTCGTGCGTTATCGCCATCTCGACATCAGTGTCACAGTTGTCAGCAACGTTGGCAAATGCTGCACTCCCGTGGGTCTCCACACTGGTGTCCGCAGCGCAAGCAGCATCCGCGCTTATCGTCGTGTCTGCCGGGCAGCTGATCGTGAAGGTGGGATCCACCTCATCGGTCAGGTTAATAATCTGAATGAACGCAGTGCTGTTGCCACAGGAATCTGTTGCGGTATAAGTGCGCTGGTATGTGCCTTCGCATGAACCGCTGAAGAACAGGTCATCAATAGAGGTGGCCACGCCACTGCAACCATCGGTGGCTGCATAGTCGCCATAAAGGGTCTCGGCATCATAGGCGTCACAGGCAACGTCCACTTCGGTGGCTGCGGAAATCTCCGGGGCTGTGGTGTCGACAATCGTGAAAGTCGCTGTTGTGCTGCTGCTGTTGCCGCAGGCATCCGTTGCCGTGAACATGACCGTGGCCGTGCCCGTAGCCCCGCAAAGGTCACTCAGTGTGGCATCGCTGTGACTCCAAGTCACCGCGCTGCAATTGTCGCTGGCTTGGGCCCCTCCGTTGCTCGCGAGCCATGCAGACATGTCTTCTGCGTTGCCTTCACCATTGCACTCTACAAACACATCAGATGCAGATTCATCCACAATCGGGGCAGTTTCGTCAGTCACAGTTATGTTCTGATCACATGAAGTCTGAGACGTCAAACCACAGTGATCGGTGGACTCAATGGTCCAGGTCCTGGTGATAATGTAGCTGCCGTTGCAGAGTGTCTCAATCGCATCTGAATGGCCCAACGTGTTGACGAGTTCACCGTCACAATTGTCACTGGCAGTGAACGTGGCCGTGCCAAGTGCATCCGTTGTGGTGTCCGCACTGCACAATTCATCAGCCACAAGCGCTGCATCTGCCGGGCAAGTAATGGTCACCTCGGGTGCTGTCTCATCAATCAGGGTCACCACCTGATCATAGGGCTCGCTCTCGTTGCCGCAGTCATCTACGGCTTTGTACACATGCAAGAATTGGCCTGCACAGCTGCTGCTGACTTCATTCACTGACACGAGAACAACCGTCGCATCACCACAAACGTCACTGGCCGAAGCCGAATAAATGCCCTCAGAACTGTATGTCTCACAAGGCACGTCTGCAATGGGAGAGGCGGTCAAAGTGGGCGCTCCAGTGTCTTCAATGGTGAAGGTCAATGTGATGTTGCTTTGGTTCTCACAATCGTCCGAGGCTGTGAACATGACATCCACAGAGCCAGTCTCGCCACAGAGGTCGCTCATGTCAACGTCCGCATAGTCATGGCTCCAACTCACTGCACCGCAATCGTCCGTAGCGGAAGCCCCGCCTTGGCTTGCCAACCAATCGGCCAGCTCATTGGCGTTGCCTAAACCGTCGCATTCGACCAGTGCATTTTCTCCCCCAGATATGACCGGAGCAACCTCATCGACCACAGTGATGGTCTGGGTATGTGCAGCTTGGTTTCCTGAACAATCTTGGGCAATCCATGTGCGGTCAACTTTATATGAACCCGTGCATGTCTGGTCATAAGCCGGCGTCTGTCCATCGTAGGTCACCGTGGGGCCTTCTGGGTCACTGTCCTCACAGTTGTCAGATGCGGTCACAGTGGGGACCTCAGGCAGACCATCTGCACAAGTGACCTGCTGGTCCGCAGGTGCATTGTCAAAGGTGGGCAACTGTGTATCGCTGCGGCTGATTACCTGTTCCACTGTGATTGCGTCGCCGCAGTCAGTGTCGATTGCGGTGTAGATGAGGGTCACGCTAGCTTCGTCCTCCTCGCAAGGGTTGACCAAACCATCGGTGCATTCCAAGTCAAGCAGGACATCGCCCTGGGCACCTTGGATTTCAACACCGTTTAAGGTCCCCTCGTAGCTGAACCAACCGCCCGCGCCATAGCCGCAGTTGCGGTCATTGGCCATATCTCCTACCTGAAAGCCGAAATACTCACTGGATGGAGCGTGGTTGACTTCCAAAAGGCTTCCATCCAAATCACCTTCCCCGAGAAGGTAGCTGAGCTCGGTATTCAAGATGTAAATGTTCCACCCATCGGTAATATCGGCGGTAGGGGTACAACTCATGTCATGCTTGAAGCCCCCTGGCCAATCCGCACCAGATGACCCTTGATCATAAACGATTTGGACATGGAGAATGGCTGTCTCTTATACACATCTGACGCTGCCGACGATCCTACCTGTG
>CAXHAW010000347.1:0-2414 GCA_964014525.1 uncultured bacterium | reverse complement strand
ACACAGGTAGGATCGTCGGCAGCGTCAGATGTGTATAAGAGACAGGTCTGAACACTGCGCACCATGTGATCGGCAATCAACTTGCGCATCCGGTCCATCTCCACGATTTCGTCTTCCCCGTCCATGGTAAATGCCGCTGCTGGAGATGTGGCTCTCGTCAAAGACGGGCTGGGCGACACAGCGGGAGATGACGCAGAAGCTGATGGAACCTGTTCCACTTGGGCGTGGCCTCTTGTCTCAACAAAAGCGAGAATGTCCCTTTTGGTGACCCGGCCTCCCTTTCCAGAGCCTGGGATACCATCCAACTCTGCCTGACCGATTCCTTCCTTTTGGGCGATGCTTCTGACCAATGGACTGTAAAAACGACCGCCACTTTCTCGAGAAGGCTTCTCCACTGGCCCGACAGGCTGGGGAACTGCTAAGGGAGCAGCGACCTGCGCTATTGTCTCTTCACTCGGCACCTCTGGGTCCGCGTCCGCAGGAGCCAACGTTGGCTCAGGCACATCAGAAGGCGCTTCGGCCGGCACCACAACCGCTTCACCGGCTATGGAGAACTCAGCAATGGGTTGGCCAACTTGGACGACATCTCCCTCTGACACGAGGTGCTTAACGAGCACGCCGTCCTCGGGAGCGGGAACCTCCGAATCCACTTTGTCAGTGGCTATTTCTATGATGGGCTCATCAGAAGAGACAGTTTGGCCTTCTTGGACGACCCATCTAATGATGGTCGCCTCGGCCACGCTCTCGCCCATTTTCGGTAGCAGAATCTCCATGGATGTATTGCCCGGAGGGTGTTTTAAGATTCCAAATTTACGGAGTGATGGGCCCGATGAACTGCATCGACTGTCAATCCGTTTTCAAGGTCATCAACAATTCGAGGTCCCGAACCCACCCGAAGTCGAATGCATACCGCAAATCAAGGCGCTTTGCTTCCTCTAGAGACGGCACCGGAACGCCAGAACCCACACGATAAATACCGGGCAACATCGCAGGCAAACGATCCTCACCAGCCCAACCGCCATGAAACCCCAACCATGTTTGACGTCCAGCCAATACGGACCACGCATTCTTACGGGACATCGAATCAGAATGGGGCCCTCGACCTCCACCAAAGAGCAAAACCCAAACAGACCACAACACATCGACCCTTCGCTTGGCCCTTTTTCGCTCTGTCCTGCCCAGCCCGTCCGCTCCCCAAGGAAGCAACTCACCAGGTCCACCGTCGCGTCTGGTCCCTCCCAATGCAAGCCAAAGGGAAGAAGGCACAATTCTGACGTCAGCACCCACAGATCGACCTGCGCGGATCGCATTTAAGACCACTGCACCCCCCAAAGAGGCGTCACAAAGCAAAAGATTGCCCTTGGCATCAGAACCGAAATCATCGCTTTCAATTAAATCCATTAAACTCCACACGTTCAACGAACTGCCATATGATGACTCAACCCATTTCTGTACTGAAGTCGACCTGTCCTCAGAGACGACCAGCCCAACAGTTGCCCTGGCCTTTCTCCACCGAAACCTCATGGGTGACACCATGACCAAAACCGCGCGGAGCAGCATCGGAAAAAACACCATCACAACGCCGATTGATCCAGCGGCAGCCCTACTGACCCTCAGAAACTCAGGAATTAGCGCGTAGGTGGCCACCACCATTAATCCAGCCGCCAAACCCGCCATAACCGCTCGAATCCAAACAAAAGGACGGTCAGAGGTACCGAACCAAGCCCCTGCACACCCAGTCGAAAGCCCAGCGATAAAGGACAGCACCTGGCTCGGCCCTGTGGGGTGCCCGATTCCACTGCTCCAGGCGTGAAACTGAACCACACCAAATGCCATAAGAGCAGACAACGAAATGTCCATTAACATCAAGGCATTGCGGCGAACCCGACCCTGAACGAAGGCGGAAACAGCCCGAATTCGGATGCCGATCTCGATCATCATACGCATCGCAAAGGCCTGACTTCCAGCAAAGTGTTTCTCTGAAAAAATCCGCATTGCATCGTGGAACACCCGCACATAGGCCAAGCTCCCCTTTTTGGTGCTTTCACCTTTGAAGTGAACGATGGGAGCCTCACTGCAGTAATGGTTTTCCCAACCCGATCTATTTATCCTGACACTCAGGTCAATATCCTCTCCGTACATGAAAAAGTCCTCATCGAGAAGTCCTGACTCATTCAATGCCTCTCTCCTCATCCACATGAACGCTCCACTCAACACCTCTACTTCGGCGGTCTGATCGGCAGAGATGTGCCCGCAGTAATAGCGATTCAGCGAATGGCTGCCCGGCGCCAAACGCCACAACCCACTCAATCGACAGAAAGAAGCCCAAGGTGTGGGAAGCCCTCTCTTGCTCTCCGGCAACCAGGTTCCAGACCCATCGAACATGGGCACACCAATGGCCCTGTCTCTTATAC
>CAXHAW010000346.1:0-2418 GCA_964014525.1 uncultured bacterium | reverse complement strand
GCAGGCATCGGCATTCTGGTGGAGCCAGATTCGCGTGGCCAAGGGGTTGCCCGTCGCGCCCTTGCCATTGCCCTTCGACACGCTTCCCTCGCTTTGATGATGCGTTCTGTCCATGCCGAAGTCCACGCCGATCACGCCGACAGCTTGGCCCTGTTCGACGCGGCCGGATTCAAGCGAGTGGGGCGGTATACAGATTGGACCCGAACGCCAGAGGGATGGAAGGACGCCATCCTTCTCCAACACATGCTGAATCTGCCATCATGAACAACCGACGTGTCTTCATCGTGACCGTCATTGCCCTGCTTATTGGCTTGGTCATCGGGTTCGTCATGAGAACAGCCCTCGGTTCGAATACGGTAGAACGCGATGGTCGTTTTGTCCTAAACCCGGCGCAACCCGTGGACAGTGTCGTTGCCCAATTGGAAAAAGAAGGGCGCCTTGAACATGCAGGATCACTGAGGCGCTACCTGTCTTGGAGAGGGTGGACCGACACGGGCACACTCAAAGCCGGCCGCTATTTGATTCCTGAAGGCATGGACAATCGGTCCCTTTCCCGTCTTCTTTTGTCCGGGTCGAGGGAAGCGGTCCGCGTGCGTTTCACGGGGGGGCGGTCAATCGAAGACCTAGCAGAATCTGTGGCCCCTCAGGTCACCTTTGATGCAGACGATTTGATCCGGGCCATGAAAGACCCTTTGCTCGCCGCGCGAAAGGGAACCGACGCAGAGGCCCTGCGCACGCGTTTTATTCCCAACACCTACGAGGTGTGGTACGATTTGACTGCATCGAATTTTGTCGAACGAATGGTGTCCGAATGGGAACGCTGGTGGACAGATGAACGGCGGCAGAAGGCAAAGGACATCAACCTCAGTCCAACAGAAGTGGGCATTCTCGCCTCTATCGTCAAGGCGGAGACAAGCAAGATGGACGAGGCCCCCACTGTAGCTGGGCTTTATCTGAATCGACTGGACAGGGGCATGCGCCTTCAGGCGGACCCCACGCTGATCCATGCGCTGGGAGACCCCACCATTCGTCGTGTATTGAATGTCCACAGGGAAATCGACAGTCCTTACAACACCTATCTGTACGGCGGTCTGCCACCAGGCCCAATCAATTTCCCGGAACCCTCCTACCTCAAAGCGGTACTAAACGCCAAGGAGCACGATTACATCTTCATGTGTGCACGCGAAGACTTCAGTGGTTACCACGCTTTCGCAAAGACAAACCGAGAGCACGAGCGCAATGCGCGACGCTACAGACGGGCCCTTGACAAGCAAGGTGTTTATCACTGAGCGAACATCCAGGTGGATGGCGGTGTAATTTTGCCGCCCGATGACGCGTCGCACTCCCATTTTTCCCGGCTTAATCGCATGTGCTGCGCTGCTGTTCCTGTGCACTTGTCCTGTGGGACAATTGGCCGCACAAGACTGGCCTAAGAGCCTGCCTCGAAAGCCGGAAGCAGAGGCCACTCGGGTGGAGCACGGGGCGATTGAAGTGGATGGTTCTCTGGACGAGGACGGCTGGAGAAGCATTGCCCCCGAGACCGAACTCCGAGAACTGCGCCCCCAGCCGTTTGGCATGCCCAAGCAGCGCACAGAAGTGCGGTTTGCTTACGACGACCGGGCGCTGTATGTCGGCGCACGAATGTGGGATTCCGCGCCTGACAGTATCCTCCACCAGTTGATCCAGCGCGACGGCGAAGGCAACACGGATGTCTTTGGCATCTGGTTCAATTGCTTCGACGATGGAGTCAACGGCGTTCGGTTTTCCGTGACGCCGGATGGGGTGCAATCCGACGAACTCCTCTCCAATGACGATGCGGATGGCAGCTGGAATGCAGTGTGGAAAGCCGAATGCCGCATTGACGACAACGGATGGGTGGCGGAATTCGCCCTGCCCTGGTCCGTGTTCCGATTCAATGACACCGGAGAATTCCCACAAAGCTGGGGGATGAACTTTTACCGCTATGTCCGCCGATACCGTTCGGATTACGTCTGGCGCGCCATGGACCCCAACCAAGAAGGCCTGATGAACCAGGGAGGACTGCTCACCGGCATTCAAGGGATTGCCCCCCCGCCCCGCTTCAGCCTCTACCCCTATGCCAGCGTTTACTACGACGCCGAAGGCAGTGAAACAGCAACGCGCATCAATGGCGGTCTGGACATGAAAGTGGGTCTTGGGGATGCCTTCACTTTTGATATGACCCTCGTGCCTGATTTCGGCCAAGTGGTCGCCGACAATCTCGTTTTGAACCTCAGCCCTTACGAGGTCAGATTCAATGAAAACCGGCAGTTTTTTACCGAGGGCACAGAGCTGTTCAATAAGACGGGCACCTTCTACAGCCGTCGGGTGGGCGATCAAGAACAGCTAATCAATGCGTCTAAGGTCACGGGCAGGACTCTGGATGGAACTGGGCTGGGG
>CAXHAW010000345.1:0-2420 GCA_964014525.1 uncultured bacterium | reverse complement strand
GATTCCGTGAAGTCTCGTGGGCTCGGAGATGTGTATAAGAGACAGATGCTACTCGGCTGCCAAGGAGCACGGAGGCGCTATCCCGGTCGTCCCGGTCAAGGACACCATCCGCAGGGTCGGAGAAGACGGGAGCTCACCCTTGGACAGGGCCACCCTTCGCGCGGTTCAGACGCCACAGGTTTTTTCCTTGCCAGAACTCCGCAAGGCTTATGCCCGGGACTATGCGGCCCATTTCACGGACGATGCTTCTGTTTGGGAATCGAGCGGGCGCGCGCTGCGTTTGGTGGAGGGCGACCTGCACAACCTCAAGTTGACCACCCCAGAAGACCTGCTCAGCGCAGAAGCGTTCCTCGCCCTCAGGCGGAGCGCCGATGGCGAATGACGCGGTCAAATCCGAGACAGGCCAGTCCTGTCAGCACCGTCCCGATGGCGAGAACCGTTGGGGTCAACTCGACAATGTCTTCGGTCATGCTGCCCGTGAACCAAAGTGTGATGGCGGCCATGGCGTTGTTGACGAAGTGAGCGGCCATGCCAGGGACGAGGCTGCCACTGCGGTGGGCCAACCATCCGAACAGGGCGCCTAGCAGCACCCGGGGCAGGAAGCCATAGAACTGGAAGTGGATCGCGCTGAACACGACAGCAGTGATGGCAATTCCCCAGAAAGCGCTCCCCGTCGCTTTCATGAGAAGGGGTTGAAGGACGCCGCGAAAGGACAGTTCTTCAAAGATGGCTGGAAGTCCAGCCACACTGAGGAGAATCACGACCCGTTGAATTCCCTCGCCAGAAGCGAGAAACGCAGTCAGGGCTTCGAGCATTTCTTCAAGCGGCTTGAAAACCTGCTCCATGACACCCCCTTCAGGGATGAGGGCGACGTTCAATTCGTAGCTGGTCATCAGAAGCGGACCGCTGGCCACCGTCGCAAGGATGGCCAAAATCAGGGCTGGTGCGAGCAGTCCTTGTTTTGACCCCGGAAAGCCAGCAAGGGTGGGCTGCCCCCAAATCCGCATGGCAAGCCAGACTGCCCCTCCGAAACCGATGGCTTGGCTGCAAAGGTTTTGGAAGTGCAGTTGCCACCAGGCGGTGGCACCGGAGGGCATGGCGCCACCCGGTACAACCGCGGCAACATCACCGAATATGAACCCCGACAAAACGGTGGAGACGCCAGAGGCCGCCACGGCACTCACAATGAGGAGCCCCAGAAAAATGAGTGCCCGGCTTGTGCCTTGGATGTGTTCGGTGGTCATGGGCTGAATCTAAGACGTCGGGCCGTTGCCTCCGTATGTTCTGGCAACGTTGTCCAGCGTCGCATGCAAGACCGTGGGGTCATCTTCCGTGACAAGACTTAGCCTGTGTTCCTTGAAATGGGACAGTCCGCGGAAGTAGTTGGCGTAATGGCGACGCATCTCCACCACCCCCAAGCGTTGGCCCTTCCATTCAAGGCTGTGGTTCAGATGTTGTCGGGCCGCCTCAACACGGTCGGGGATGGTGGGGGGAGGCAAGTGTTCACCGGTTTCGAAAAAGTGCTTGATCTGGTCAAAGATCCACGGGTTGCCAATGCTTCCCCTTCCTATCATGATGCCGTCCACACCGTATTCGTTGCGGTAGGCCAAGGCCTTTTCCGGCGTGTTGATGTCTCCATTGCCAAACACGGGGATGGTCATCCGGGGGTTTTCCCGAACTGCCCGGATTAGTGTCCAGTCCGCTTCCCCCTTGTACATCTGTGAGCGGGTCCGGCCGTGGATGGAGATGGCCTGGATGCCCACATCCTGCAATCGCTCGGCGACCTCTACGATGTATTTGGTGTTGTCGTCCCATCCCAGTCGCGTCTTCACCGTCACAGGAAGGTCCACGGCACCGACAATCTCCTTGGTCATGGAGACCATTTTTGGGATGTCCTGTAGGATCCCGGCGCCGGCACCTTTGCAGGCCACTTTTTTGACGGGACAGCCATAGTTGATGTCGAGCACATCCGGTCCGGAGTCAGCTGAGATTTGGGCGGCCCGGCGCATGGATTCAATCTCAGAGCCGAAGATCTGAATGCCGATGGGCCGTTCCTTCTCGTATATGTCCAGTTTCTGCCGGCTTTTGGCCGCATCTCGGATGAGCCCTTCGGAGCTGATGAACTCCGTGTACATCATGTCGGCGCCGTGCTGTTTGCAGAGCGTTCGAAAGGGAGGGTCACTGACGTCCTCCATGGGGGCCAGCAGAAGAGGGAATTCTCCGAGTTCGATGGGACCGATGCGGACCATGTGCCAAAATTAAGCTGCGTCGGGCGCCATGCGACGCACGAGGTACGCAACCATGACAGCGCTGAATGTTCCGCCTACGCCCAGGACCACCAGAATCACCCCGAGTACGTCCTCTATGCGAAGCGCCACGGGATAGGCGGGCACCATGGCCCCTTGGAGTCGAACCAGTCC
>CAXHAW010000344.1:0-2420 GCA_964014525.1 uncultured bacterium | reverse complement strand
ACCCATCGTCCAGCGGCTCGTCGAAGACTTGGCCGCCATGACCCCCCGGCCATTCGACAACATTGCCTTCGTCATTGGTGACTTCGGACCGGAAGTGGAGTCCGACCTGCTTGCACTGGCAGACTCCCTTGGAGCCACAGGACACATCCGACATCAAGATGACCCCCTGGGCACCGCGCATGCTGTCTGGTGCGCGGAAGACCTCCTCCAAGGCGAAACCGTGGTCGCCTTTGCTGACACCCTGTTCAGGGCCGACTTTGCACTGGACGCAGAAGCCGATGGACACCTGTTCGTCAAGCGCATCGAAGACCCAAGGCAATTCGGTGTTGTCGTTTTAGACGCAGACGGTGTGATTCACGAGTATGCTGAAAAGCCAGAAGAACCCGTTTCAGATTTGGCGATGATCGGAATTTATCATTTCAAGGACGGTGCGGGACTGCGCCGTGAAATTGGGAATCTCATTGAAGGAAACGTGAGAAAAGGTGACGAATACCAGCTTCCCGACGCCCTCAGAGCCCTTACCGGGCAAGGTCAACGGTTTCTTCCGGGCGAGGTGTCAGCTTGGATGGACTGCGGCAACCGCAAGGTGACCGTGGAAACCAATGGTCGCGTGCTCGAGTTCATGGGGGACTCCGCGAAGGTTCACGATGGAGCCACGGTCGAGGACAGCGTCGTCCTTCCACCTTGTGAAGTTCTTCCGGGTGCCATCATCCGCCACTCCATTGTTGGGCCCCGCGTGACCATAGGGCCGGACACCGTGGTGGAGCGGTCGGTCATCAAGGATTGTCTCATCGGAGGACAATCAAAATTGGACGGGGTCCACCTGGAAGGCGCCATGATTGGTCACCATGCCAAGCTCGTTCAGAAGCCCGGAGACCTAAGCATCGGCGATTATTGCGAAATCCAATGAAGGGGCGGCCGTTCCATTCCTCCCTGGCCACTGCCGGATTGTACTGGACACTTGCTCTGGCATTGGGCGGTTGTGCCCTGCTGGGTGGAACTACAAAGGGGGTCGAAGGTGGAATGGGCGGTGTGGACAAGGCGTTCCACGATGCCTTCTACAAGGCACAGTTGGCCAAACTAAAAGGTGACCAAGCAGGGGCCAAGGAAGCCCTCCTGTCTTGTCTTGATGCAAACCCCAACGAAGCGGTCGTCCACTACGAGTTGGCTCGACTAGAGCGGGAGGCAGAACAATGGCCAGCCGCCTATGCAGCCATTGTTGAAGCCAATGCTTTGGAAGGCACAAACCCTTGGTACCGCAAGGAGCTAGCAGAAATCGCGCTCGAACTCGGCCACTTCGGTGAAGCCGACCGCGCTTTGGAATGGATTCTGAAAAACAAGCCGGAAGACGAACGGTCCGCGCGAACCCTCCTCGATTTGCGCACTGCTCAGGGCGATCTGAATGGCGCCCTTGACGTGGTGGATGCCTTGGAGCGTGAGTGGGGACCGGATCCAGAATGGCATTTTGACCGCCATCGCCTGCACATGGGGTTCGGAGACATCGAATCTGGGCTCGATGCGCTAACGAGATTAGAGCAGGACTTTCCTAACGTCGTAGAAGCCACTTTGCAAAGGGTTCGAATCCTGTCCAGCCTCGGACGGGAACAAGAAGCCGAAGTCGCAATCAGAAATGCGATGAAAAGGTCAGGAAACGGACGGCTCCACCTCGAGTGGGCCCACATACTGACCCGCCGGGGAGACACCGAGACTGCAAGGGCGCATGTCCGAAAAGCCTTTGCGTCGGAATCCGTCCCCCTAGAAGAAAAGGTCGACATCGCCTGGATGTATGTGGAATTGGCAGAAATCCAGAATGCGCTCCGGTCAGAGGCTGCTGCGCTCATCGCGCTGTTGATGGAGGTGCACCCCAAAGAGGCTGAGCCCCTTGACATCCTCGCAACATTGCGTGACATCGAAGGCGATTCAGAGGGTGCACTGGATGCCCTAGAGTCGGGCCTCGCCCTCGATCCGAACTCTCCAGAGCGCTGGCTGGAAGCATGCCAACTCGCCATTGATATGCAGCGTTGGGAGGCCGTGGATGGGCTTTCTGATCAGGCCGGTGTCCGCTTTCCAAACCTCCCCGTATTTCCATACTTCCGCGGATTGGCAAAGCTGGAAGTCGGTGACGACCGTGGGGCAGAGCGACAATTGAAAATGGCGCGGAACCTCATCGTCGACCGTCCGGAATTCGAATCGGACGTTTTGTCCTCTCTGGCTCAGATTGCACACAACCGTGGCGAACACACGGAATCAGACACTTGGTTCGAGCAAGCCTTGGAGGCCAACCCCAACAACATCCTGGCGCTAAACAACTACGCTTACTACCTCGCGCTCCGCGCTGTCCGGCCTGCCCGGTCTGTAGAACTGGCCGCCAAGGTGGTCGCCCTTTCTCCAGGCAACAGCAATTTTGAAGACACCTATGC
>CAXHAW010000343.1:0-2423 GCA_964014525.1 uncultured bacterium | reverse complement strand
TCAGTTGGCCTTGCTGTGGCTGAATCAGCACGTGCCCGATTCAGCCTCGTGGGATGAAGAGGACCCCACCGTTGCTCGTTTTTACGACAAACTTCAAAGGCGTTACGCCGGATGTTGACACTCGTTCCCACGCCGATTGGCAACCTCGGGGATTTTACGCCGAGGGCAATGGAGGCGATTGAAAGCGCCGACTTCGTGTTGGCGGAAGACACCCGGACAACTGGGTCGTTGCTTCGTCTAAAAGGCCTTGAGGCGCGCCTAAGGGCCTTTCATTCGCACAATGAGCACAAGGTGTTGGACGAGGTCATTGCGACCATGGAGGCGGGCGCTTCTGCTTGCTTGTGCTGTGATGCAGGCACGCCCGGAATCAGCGACCCTGGGTTCCTTCTTGTTCGGGCTTGTATTGCTGCGGGCGTGGAGGTGATTTGTCTGCCCGGTGCCACGGCGTTTGTTCCGGCACTCGTGGTCAGCGGTCTTCCGTGCGACCGTTTCGTTTTCGAGGGGTTTCTGCCGCACAAAAAGGGGCGTCAGACCCGACTCATCGCCATGGCCCAAGAGCTGCGGACCACAGTCCTTTACGAATCGCCGCACCGGATGTTAAAGTTGTTGGGTGAGTTGGTGGCGCATTGCGGGCCAGAGCGCAGGGTCAGCGTCAGTCGGGAAATAAGCAAGAAGTTCGAGGAGACGAAGCGCGGTTCTGCAGAGGCGCTTTTGGCGCATTTCGAGGCCCACCCTCCGAAGGGAGAGTTCGTCGTCGTTGTCGAAGGCAGTCAGGACTGACCCCGCAGAGCCCGATTAGAAGAGCACCTTTTGCAGCTCCCCCACCCGGCTGACCTTGACCAAGGTGAGCCCATCAGGGGGGGCGGGCTCGTTTTGTCCTAACCCACTGATAACGATTCTCTCCATCCCCATTTTGGCGGCTTCTGCCATGCGCTGCTCAAGCCGTGCGACGGGCCTCACCTCACCTGTTAATCCGACCTCTCCGCACAGTGCGGTTCGGGGATCGAGGGTCAGGTCAAGGGTACTGCTGAGAATGGCGCCGACCACAGCGAGGTCGACACCGGGGTCTTCGAGACGGATGCCTCCGGCGAGGTTCAGGAAGACGTCGGATGCACCCAGTTTGAAGCCGCAGCGCTTTTCGAGAACCGCAAGGAGCATGTTCAGCCTTCGCAGGTTGTAACCTGTTGCGGAACGCTGAGGGGTGCCGTAGACGGCGCTACTGACGAGCGCTTGGATTTCTACGGTCAGGGGACGGGCCCCCTCAATGGCGACGGCCAGGGCGGTTCCGCTGAGTCGGGACTCGCCGTTTCCTATGAGTGCTCCGGAGGGATCGGAAACTGGGTGCAACCCGTCTCCGCGCATTTCGAAGATCCCAATTTCTTGGGTGGAGCCAAATCGGTTCTTTACTGCGCGCAAAATCCGATAGGCATGGTGGCGGTCTCCCTCGAACGTGAGCACAACATCGACCATGTGCTCGAGAACCTTGGGACCAGCAATGGCGCCTTCTTTTGTGATGTGCCCAATAAGCACAACTGGCAGTTGCAGGGGCTTTGCGGCTAGGATTAGTTCGGCGGTGGACTCTCTCACCTGGGCCACGCTTCCAGGGGCGCTTTCAACTCGGGGCGTATGGAGGGTTTGGATTGAGTCCACAAAGAGCAGGTCTGGCTCGTTCTCTTTGACGGCCTTGACGATGCCCTCAGTTGAAGTTTCGGGCAACACGAGCAAGTCGTCACCCAGTATCCCGAGTCGGTCAGCGCGCAGCCGGATTTGCTCGGGGCTTTCCTCACCAGAGACATACAGAACCTTTCCTGCGGCTTTCATGGCGGTCTGGAGGCTCAATGTGGATTTTCCAATCCCGGGCTCTCCCCCCAAGAGGACCAACGCTCCGGGGACCAATCCTCCACCCAGGACCCGATCGAATTCTGCTTCTCCAGTTCCGACGCGTATGCTTCTCTGTTCGGTATAGTCCCGAAGGGGCCTTGCCTGGGCAACGTTAGCCTCCAAGGCGGCGCGTTCCATTCGGGGGTTGGAGGACTCCTTGAATTCTGTAACGGTGTTCCAGGCCTTGCAACTGGGGCATTGGCCGACCCACTGGCCGGTCACATGCCCGCAGTCGCTGCATACAAAGCGTGTGCGGGTCTTGGCCACCGTTTTTGATCAGCGAAGAATCATGACCGTACCGCTGTAGTCCCTTCCGTTGGGCAGGGTCAGCAGGTAATAGTGGGTACCGGATGATACATCGCGGGCATTCCACAGATTGTCATAGTTCTCAGAGTAAAACACTTGATTTCCCCATCGGTCGTAGACGGCGAGAATGGATCCATTGTACTTGAGAAGGCCATCGATTTCAAACGTGTCGTTTTTGCCGATAGACCCTTCAGCCGTTCCTGGGGTGAAAATGTTGGGGATGGTGATGTTACAGT
>CAXHAW010000342.1:0-2431 GCA_964014525.1 uncultured bacterium | reverse complement strand
GTCGGCAGCGTCAGATGTGTATAAGAGACAGGCCTCAATGGTGATGGCCGACGAAGGCTGGAGCCTACTGGACCTCGTCTGGTACGAGCGCCGCGCGGAATTTGCCTGTGAGGGCGACCGATGGTTCGACCTAGTCCGCAGTGGCCGTGCCAACGCCGACCTGTTCATCGACGACGGTGACAAGGCCTCTAATTTCAGCGAAACGCACTTGTGGCTTCCGATCGCACTCGAAGAGACGCAAATCGCTCCCACCCTGACGACCTACCCTGACGCCTCCCTCTTCAATTGAGGCCCAGACTCCCATTGAACAGAACACACAACCACAACACCATTACCCCATGAACAAGACGATTCAGGCACTGAGCCTGCTCCTCTTCGCCAGCCTGGTCATCGCCAGCTGCCGTCAAGATCCCGATCCAGGACCAAGTGCGTCGGTCATCGCCAGCTTCCAATTCGAAATCAGCGAAACCAACTGGGCCGAGGTGAACTTCACCAACTACTCCGTCAACGCCACATCCCATGCCTGGGACTTCGGTGATGGCAATACAAGCACCGAAACCAGCCCAACCCATGAGTATGCAGAGGGTGGTGAATACCAAGTGACCCTGACCGCCACCGGTCTCGACGGATCGGCCTCCAAAACGGAGACCGTCGCCATCGTCGACCCGAACAACGCGGCCATTTTCCTTTCCGGTGCTGGCGGTAAGACCTGGTACCTCGATCGCGAGGACCTGGCCCTGGGCATTGGCCCCTCCATCAACGACAACAGCTGGTGGTCCTTTGGTGGTGTGACACCACTCGGTGAGCGCCCCTGTATTCTCGACGACAGCTACACCTTCAATCCTGACGGAACCTGGGACAAGAACACCAACGGAACCCTGTTCATGGACTCTGACGGCAATGGTGGATGGCTCGGTATCGACGAGACCTGCGTTGACGAGAGCGAACCCGGACTCTGGAATGGTCCCAATGGAGAAGACCTGAGCGCCTTCGCCGACGGGGGCAACTACACCTATGACTTTAACGTCAACACCAACACGGTGACCATTGACGGATTTGGCGCCTACATCGGACTCTGCAACAAAACCGAGAATGGCGACAGCTATGTCCCGGCTGCCTCCAAGATGTACACCATCATCGACATGGTCGAAGGAGACACGGAGGATCGCCTGAGCCTCGCTTTGGTGCGGGGTGACGGAAGCTCATGGAATTTCTACCTCGTCCACTATCACGACGAAGCAAATATTCCGCCGGTTCCCGCATCCTCTCCGATTGCCAATTTCACATACGCGGCAGACGGCAACACGGTGACGTTTACCAACGGCTCCTCCAATGCCACATCCTACGTCTGGGAATTCGGTGACGGTGGTGTCAGCTCCCAAGAAGATCCCGTGCACACCTATGGCATGGACGGCAACTACGAGGTCACCCTGACGGCCTATGATGACGCTGGAGAAAGTGCAAACACGTCCCAAACCCTCACCATCAGCTCAGCCGTCTTCACGGCTGCAGATCTGGCCAGTGCCGATGGCAAGACTTGGATGTTGGACGGCGAGAACTGCTACTACGTGGGCCCTTGTCAAGGCTGCAACGATTGGTGGGGCGGCATCGACGCCGCTGGCGTCATCGAGCGCGCTTGCCAACTGGATGACCAGTGGGTCTTCCATAGCGACGGGACAATGGAATACATCACCGATGGCGTGATCTGGGCCGAGGATTTCCTCGGCGGCAACAATGAATGCATTGACGAAACCACCCTCACCCCACCGCTGGATGCCTTTGCTGCTGGAACGCATGCATTCACGGCTTCCGAAGCAGAAATCACTGTGGACGGCCTCGGCGCGTTCATTGGCTTCAACAAAGGATACAATGGAGGTGAGCTCCCTGGAGATGGATCCGGCGTTCCCGCCAGCTCCATCACCTACGAGGTCTTCCAATACACCAATGTGGACGGCGTTGAACGCCTGACCATCACGGTGGACTATGGAGAAAACCCGGGTGAAGCTTACTGGCACATGCGCCTTATCGCCCAGTAAACCGTTTTCTACTGGACCCGAAATTGGGGGAGCTGGCATTGCGCCGGCTCCCCCTTTTTCTTTGAACGCCCCTGCCCCATTCTACTCAGCATCTGCGATCGAATTCAAGCCCGACAATGCCGCATCCAAACCAGCCGAAAATCGACTCTACATCCAACCGGGCCTACTGCAGTTTTACCCGAGAGGCCAGCCATCGAAGATGGGTGCGCCGTTTTCGATAAGGGCCAACCAACGGCTCCCTTGAACAACAAGAGAAACAGCCCGAGGAAGTCAACCCCAAAACACATCAAGAAAAAGGGGGAGTCAGCGTTTCGCCGACTCCCCCATTTCCAAGTCCACCTGTATTTGGATGGACCGAGGTGATGAACATCCCCCTTACCGAATCGGCTTCATGA
>CAXHAW010000341.1:0-2433 GCA_964014525.1 uncultured bacterium | reverse complement strand
TGGACAGCACCCTTCGTGCCGATCTCTTGGCTCTCCTCCGAGACTTGCAACGGCAACGGGGACTGGCCATGGTTCTGGTAACACACGACATGGATGTGGTGGAAAAACACGCGGACCGCGTGGCAGTCCTGTACCGTGGCGAAGCCGTGGAACAGGGGTCGACGCCCGAGGTGTTGTCCCGGCCCTCCCACCCATACACAAAGGGCCTCCTCGCCTGCCGAATCCCAAGGTCAGGGCGACCTACGCCTTTGCCGGTCATGGACTCCTTCCTCAGAACAGAAGGCCCCCAACCCGTTCTAACAGAACAGATTCAGTGCGCCCCCAAATCGACTCCCCTTCTGCTTTCGGTGCGCGGTGCAACCAAGACCTATCCAGGGCAAATGGAGCCCGCCATTCAAGACGTTTCCCTCGCACTCCCCGAAGGAGGAAGCCTCGGCATCGTGGGGGGAAGTGGGTGCGGAAAAACCACGTTGATTCGCGCCATTCTTGGTCTCCACAGTTTGGATTCAGGCACCATTGACCTTGCTGGTCAAGAAGTTCAAGATGGCCGTGCTTCCGATCTTCAGCACATCCGAAACCACGCCGGACTTGTTTTTCAAGATCCGCGAGCCGCACTGAACCCGGCCAAGCGCATAGGAACCATGTTGGAAGAGGTCTTAATGCATTGGGGGACCAAACGCACAGAAGCCCGAAGAGAGGCCTTGCGGCTTCTCGACTCCGTGGGCCTCGAACACGACACCATGGACAAGCGTCCCAGCGATTTCTCAGGAGGACAGAGACAAAGAATCGTGATTGCCCGGGCCTTGGCAGCCAAGCCGCGGCTTCTGATTTGCGATGAGGCAGTGGCCGCGCTGGACGTGAGCGTCCAAGCTCAAGTGCTCAACCTTCTGGTGGACCTGCAAGCGGAACACAACCTCGCACTGCTCTTCATCAGCCATGACCTCGGGGTGGTTCGATACCTCTGTGACCACACAATCGTGATGGACCGTGGAAGGGTAATTGAGTCCGCAGATTCCGAGTCCATATGGTCCTCACCGCAGCACGTTGTGACCCGCAGATTGCAAGCGGCGGGAGGGGGCTCGATTGCCTAATTTCGCCCCATGTCTGAGACCCCCCTCGTCACCGAGGCCCTGCACGGCAAGGTGGCCTTGTGGACCCTTCAACGTCCCCAGCAACTCAACGCCCTCAACGGCGCCCTCATATTCGAACTCGGCCAGATGGTCGAGGCAGTGCAACAACGAGACGAGGTCCGTTGTGTCGTTTTGACCGGGTCGGGAGACAAGGCGTTTGTGGCCGGAGCCGACATCAAGGAGTTTGCCGATTTCGATGGCACAGAAGGCCGTGCGCTTGCAGAAAGGGGGCAAAGAATCTTGTTTGATGCCATCGCACTGTCTAACACACCCTTCATTGCTGCCATCGGTGGCTTTGCCCTTGGGGGCGGTTTGGAATTGGCCTTGGCCTGCCACATCCGCCTGGCTTCGAACAACGCCCGCATGGGGCTTCCCGAGGTCACACTTGGGCTGATTCCCGGCTACGGGGGAACCCAAAGGCTCGCTCGCATCATCGGCAATGGAAGGGCCCTCGACCTGATTTTGAGTGCGCGCATGGTCAAGGCCGATGAAGCACTGTCCATGGGGATGGTCAGCCGTGTGGTCGACAGGGAAACGCTGATGGAGGTTGCCTTGGAAATGGCCAAGCGCCTCACCGAGAACAGCCCCAATGCCCAAGCCTCTGCCATCCAAGCAGTACAATCAAGCGGAAGCGCCAAAGGGTTCGAGGTCGAAATCGAAGCGTTCGGCCGCTGTTTCGACCACCCAGACTTCAAAGAAGGCGTCACCGCCTTCCTCGGAAAGAGAAAGCCAGAATTCTGAAGATGGCCGACAACATGAACACCGCCGTCCGGGTCCGCGTGGCCAACACCGGAACAGACTCGCTCCCAGAGTATGCCACCCCACACAGTGCTGGACTGGATTTGCGCGCACGCCTTGACGGCCCTGTGGTGCTTCAGCCAGGAGAGCGAAGACTCGTTCCCACAGGCCTTCATATCGAGCTTCCCGATGGCTTCGAGGCCCAAGTCAGGCCCCGAAGCGGTTTGGCCTACAAGCATGGCCTGACCGTACTCAATAGCCCGGGCACCATCGACGCGGATTACCGGGGTGAAATCGGCGTCATTCTGATTCACCACGGCCAAGAAGCGTTCACGCTCGAACCCGGAGAGCGCATTGCCCAACTTGTGGTGGCCGCCTACGCCAGAGTCGAGTGGGCACCGGTCCACCAAACCTCCGACCTCGCCCTCACCGATCGCGGTGCAGGGGGTTTCGGGCACACTGGAACAGCATGAACCTCATCATCCCTATGGCCGGACGGGGCAGCCGCCTTCGACCGCACACCCTCACCATTCCCAAGCCACTCGTGCACGTGGCAGGAAAACCC